>NZ_JAEQCF010000057.1:0-62633 GCF_020738625.1 Microcoleus sp. PH2017_09_SFU_O_A | reverse complement strand
CAGGGTTTGATCATATGAAGCGGAAATCGCGGTTTTGCCGTCTGGTGCGATCGCCACTGCACTTACGCTGCTAGTATGACCGGTGACGGTTCTAAGTTCGTTCCCTGTCTCCGTGTCCCAGATTTTCAGGGTGTTATCCGATGAAGCGGAAATCGTAGTTTGGCCGTCTGGTGCGATCGCCACTGCACTTACGCTGCTAGTATGACCGGTGACGGTTCTAAGTTCGGTGTCTGTCTCCGTGTCCCAGATTTTCAGGGTTTTATCAAATGAAGCGGAAATCGCGGTTTGACCGTCTGGTGGGATCGCCACTGCACTTACGCTGCTAGTATGACCGGTGACGGTTCTAAGTTCTGTACCGCTTTCTGTGTCCCAGATTTTTAAAGTGTAATCCTCTGAAGCTGAAATGGCTGTTTTGCCGTCGTCGGCGATCTCGACCGCTCTTACATAAGAAGTATGGCCTGTTAGAGTTCTGAGTTCGGTACCGCTGTGTATGTCCCAAATTTTTAGAGTGCAATCCGCTGAAGCTGAAATCGCTCGTTTCCCGTTGGGGGTAATAGCTACTGCTGATACCCAGTCAGTATGACCTGTTAAAGTTCTCAGTTCCGTGCCACTGTCTGTGTCCCAGATTTTTAGAGTGCAATCCTCTGAAGCTGAAATCACGGTTTTGCCGTCCGGTGCGATCGCCACTGCCCTTACCCAGTTAGTATGACCGATCAGAGTTCTCAGTTCCGTGCCACTGTCTGTGTTCCAGATTTTTAGGGTTTTATCAAATGAAGCCGAAATCGCTGTTTTGCCATCGGGTGTGATCGCCACTGCTTTTACCCAGTCAGTATGACCGATCAGAGTTCTAACTTCGGTGCCGCTTTCCGTGTCCCAGATTTTCAGGGTTTTATCCTCTGAAGCGGAAATCGCGGTTTTGCCGTCCGGTGCGATCGCCACTGCTCGTACTGCACCACTATGACCGATGAGTGTTTTGAGTTCTCGGGCTGTCTCGGTGTCCCAGATTTTCAGGGTTTTATCCCATGAAGCGGAAATCGCCGTGAGGCCGTCTGGTGCGATCGCCACTGCTGTTACATCGCTACTATGACCGACAAGCGTCCGCAATGCCCCTTCATTTGCCCGCTCTAAATTAGCCTTCAAAGGCCGCAACCAAACACTCTCTTTCGACTGCTTTGCCTGTTCCAGCAACCTTTGAATCTCAGGCATTTCAAAATCCAGCAACCTCCCCCACAAATGCTCAACCAGTTGCGTTTTATCCCTCTCCAAAATATGCGCCGACTTCCGAATTGCCCCTTGAATCAACTTCAGCGTTTGAGTTTGCTCCGGCGACAACAACACATCAGAATTTCTCGCCAAATCGTAATCATCAATTAGCGCTTGTACTCCCAAAAATTCCAGTTTCATCTCAATAAAACCGAAATCAGTCAACCAAACATAATAACGATTGAAATCCTTGAACTCCTGAACGAAATCCCTGGGTTGATATTTCAAAAAATATTCCCGATCTTCCTGACACTCCTGCGCCAACCACACACCTAACTTGCTCATATCGGCGCTCCTTCCAACCTGTTATTAATACTTTGGCGGTTAAGTTCTTCCACATTCACCCCAGCAGATTGCACAGTTTCATCTTTTTCCAGAAACTCGCGAAAGGTGTTGTGATAAATGTTGTAGCGAATTTCCCCGCTTACCTGTTCCTTTCGCAAAAAAGAATCCCATTTCTTTAGTACCTGCTGTACATTAAACTCCGTCTCGCGCACCGATTTGGCAATCCAGCGGCGAGAAACAGCCTCGTGAGCTTTCGACAGCACGTAGATAATCTTAATTTTCAATTCCAGCAGAGGATCGTCTTCCCGTCCCATCATCTGTCCCCAGTGTTTTTGATAATATTCCTCCAAACCCGCTGGCAAATCGTTTAAATTCACATCATTGTACGTGCCGCCTTCAATCTCATCAAGTACGTGGCGGAGGTAGATAAATTTCTTTTCGCTTTTTTGGGCTACCGCCGTCACAAACTGTTCCCGCTGCAAATTTCGACTCTTAATCCAATCCTGAATTAACTCGCTTCTCTCTGTGCGTTTTGCCAGATAAGCCTTGACATCTTCCAGACTTTCAGCACTGTATTTCATCAAATCAAAAACCGTCTTGTTAGCTGTCGGCATTGTCAGAAATTCCGGCCGCTTCGAGACAATAAAATAGACGTTATCCGGCAAATCATTAGGCAAATACGAAACATTACTGTTCCTAATTTGAGCCTTCCAATCAACTTCATCCAGCGCATCCACCACAAAAATTATTTTTTTGTCCCTGCTAGACTTAGCGCTAACTTCCTTCAGCAAATCGCATAGAAAAATGTTGCTTTTCAGGGCATTTTCCGGCAGTCGCGGATACTTATCTTTAAGACCAAAACCTTCAATCAACTGAGTGCAAGCATTTTTCAGAAAAGTTTCAGCGCTGACAATCCCGTCCGGTTGCGAGTTGAAATGAGTAATGCAGCGGCGCTTCAACATCACCACACAGGCCGCCATAATCGCGCTTTTCCCAACACCCGGTTCCGCCTCCAACACAAAATAGCCTTTTTGCTTTGTCTTCAGAAACTCATTAATTGCTTGAAACACAAATTTTCGACCGGTAAAGTCTTTAATTCTGTCCTGAATAATCGTCTCAGACTTAACAGGAATCGGCAAACTCGGCGCAGTAGGATCGATATATCTTTCCAACAATGCCCGAACTTCTGCCAACTCATCCCGGACAGTTTCGATAACTTCCAATTTCGCCATCACTTGGCAAATTTGCTCCCGCGTCGCCAAAGCCTGCAATTTTTGCAAAATTTCGCCATTTTGCAGCCCCAAATTTTGCAATTGGGCCACAGCTTCCCGATGCAAAATCAACTGCATTCCCGCAAATTGTCTGCCGCCAGTCTGTGCATCTTGTTTCAGCACTTCGCAAAACGCCTTCGGGAAAAACTGGTGGAGTTGCGCCGCCGCATATCCAATCAATTCAGGATGCAAAGTTTTATTTTCCTTCGCCGCAAAAACCGTCAAAAAATCTTGCCAATCTTGCACCGACAATCCCGTAACTTCCACAAATTGATTGAGATCCGGTGAAAAAATCTTGGCAAGTTGCGAATCAGAAAAATTCAAAGGAGTTGTATTACCATCGGTTTGGGCATCAATTGTCTCCCAGTAAGCGACTGTTTTCTTAGCTAAGTGTTGAAAATCAGCCTTAGCATGACGCAGATGATTTCGTTCAGCAATCACCTTAAATTCCTCAGATTCAGGAATACTCTTTTGAAGCAGACGGCTGATAGCTTCTCCAGCCGCCGCAGTCAAATCGCCATTTTTAAGAATATCCGCATTTTTTCCGATTCGCTGCGCCAACTTGTTACCGCATTCGCCCGCCGTGATATTACCGACAACACCAGTAACAATAGTTGCTAAAACACTAGCCGCCAACACTCCTGTCGGGCCGCCGAGTATACCTGCTGCCATAGTTGCTGCGGGGCCGGAGGTGCTGAGGGCGGTGGAGAGAGACTGGCCGACGAGGTATACGGCGCTACAGCCGAGTAGCCGAGCTTTGGTGTTGGCTAAATTAACTAAGGACATAAAAAATATTTATGAAGAATATCAAATCCCATTGATTTGTTATTATAGAACATAAAATCTTGTAGGTGCGGGTTCGCCAACAATATCTAACGACAACAAACAATCTAAATAAACCCGCCCGCACCCCACCAATAACCCAAATTAACCTCAAATTTGCATTGAATTTTAAATGTTGGTGATGATTGTTCGTTGGGTTGGGGCGGGTTTTTGAGATAGTCGAGTTGGGGCGATTACGATCGGTGAACCCGCCCCTACAAGAATATTGCAAATATCAACTATAAAACAGCAGCAACTGTTGCCATCAGCAACCCTTGAAACAATTTTACTCCATCAGTTTCGCCCAACATTGGATCGGATGCCCTCTCAGGATGTGGCATCATTCCTAACACATTGCCCTGGCGATTACAAATGCCTGCGATATTATTTAACGAACCATTCGGATTACCAGCAGCGCTAATTTCTCCGGTACTTGTACAGTAGCGAAACAACACTTGATCGTGTTCTTCTAACTCTGCCAAAGTATCCGCATCAGCATAATAATTGCCCTCCCCGTGGGCGATCGGCAAATCGATGATTTCACCCGAAGTATAAGCCGAAGTCCACGGCGTATTACCGCGTTCGACTTTCAAGGAAGCGCGATCGCAAATAAAATGCAATCCCGCATTCCGCACCAGAGCACCGGGGAGCAAACCAGCTTCAGTCAGCACCTGAAAACCATTGCAGATGCCGAGTACAAGCTTTCCTTGTTTCGCGTGTTCGGCAGTCGCTTGCATCGCTGGAGAAAAACGGGCGATCGCGCCGCACCGCAAATAATCTCCATAACTGAAACCACCGGGAACTACAATGATGTCAATATCCGAAATATCGGTATCTTCGTGCCAAATCATCCGCGTCGGTTGGTGCAGCAACCCTTGAGTTACCCACACCACATCGCGATCGCAATTTGAACCCGGAAAAACAATAACTCCAAATTTCATTTTTATACCCCTGCTGTCTCGACAGCAACAGGAATTTCAGTCAACTCAACGCGATAGTTTTCAATCACTGGATTGGCCAAAAGTTGGTCGCAAACGCGATCGAGTTGTTCGCGCGCCTCCGACTCATCCGCAGCAGTCAGCGTCAATTCAACGTACTTCCCGATCCGCACGCGCTCAACATTGTCGTATCCCATGTGTTGCAAACCAGACTGTACGGCAGTACCGGCCGGGTCTAAAACCGAAGGGCGGAGGGTAACATAGATTTGGGCAAAATATTTTTGAGTCACAGCAATGTGTAGGTGATGCGAAATTTACGGCCACCTCATTCTACAACGCGGGCGGGAAGCCGATCGCCCTTTGCTGCCCCGAATTAAGCTAGCCTAGAAACAGCGATAGATTTGATTCCAGCCGATTAGACAAAAAAATTATGAGAACCAACCGCACCCGCAGTCAGGAGCGTATTTTACACTTGCTCAAGCACTTGAATCGATCGCTCTCAGCGCAAGATATCTACCTAGAACTGCGTAACAGCGACCACAGCATGGGCTTAGCAACAGTTTACCGCTCCCTCGACGGTTTAAAGCGGGAGGGCTTCGTGCAAGTCAGAACGCTTGCTAGTGGCGAATCTCTCTACGGTGCCGCCCACCAAGACCAACATCACCTTACTTGTCTCGAATGCGGTGCGTCTATTACGATCGACGAATGCCCCGTACACCACCTAGAAAGCCAATTACAACAATCTCATTCTTTCAAAATTTATTATCATACTTTGGAATTTTTTGGATTGTGCGATCGATGTACTCTCGCTCAAGAATCTTAGGGAAGAAGGAAGAAGGAAGAAGGAAGAAGGAAGAAGGAAGAAGATACTTACTCGGCGATTGAAATCGCTGCTATAAAGACGAAACCCGCCTCCGCGGGTTGAATTAATTCTTAGTCCGCGGAGGCGGACATCGTTTGTGTAGAAGCGATTTCAATCGCCGTCTCTTTCTTTCTATTTTTTCACCTCATTACTATTACCTTCCCCAACAATCGATCGCAATCCTTCCATCGTAGCCGGGATACTGCGCGGATCCATAAACATCACCTTGCTGCTATCGCTGCTGCCAATTTTTAATCCCATATCCAGATAGTTTTGAGCTAACAAAAACTGTAAAGCTTCGCGGGACTTGGGGTCATTTTGTAGAGTTTTACCGATAATTTGTAAAGCCTCAGAAGTAGCTTGAGCTTTCAAAACCTGACTTTGGCGTTCTGCTTGCGCTCTCAGCACGATCGCCTTTTGTTGAGCTTCCGCCTCCAAAATAGTCGCTTTTTGCCGCGCTTCCGCATCCAAAACCTGCGCTTCGGCTTTACCTTTGGCGCTGTTAACTGCTGACTCGCGTTCGCCCTCGGATGTCAGAATTGCCGCTCGTTTTCGGCGATCGGCTGCCATCTGCAATTCCATCGATTCCTGTACAGTTTTAGAAGGGATAATATCGCGCAATTCCACCCGCGTTACTTTCACTCCCCAAGGATCGGTCACAATATCTAAATCTCTGAGCAAGATTTCATTAATTTGAGAACGGGCTGTAAACGTTTGTTCGAGGTCGAGTTGACCCATTTCGGCGCGAATTTGAGTCAGCACCATATTCACCATTGCTGACTGAAGATTTTCGACTTTGTAACAGGCTTTTTCCAAGTCCACAATCCGCCAGTAAACTACAGCATCCACGGTGAAAGAAACATTATCGCGCGTGATACAAGCTTGCGGGGGAATGTCTAAGACTTTTTCCCTAATTGTTTGTTCGTAAACGACGCGATCGAGAAACGGTGTGACAAAATTCAAACCAGGTTCGAGTTTCTTGCCGCTGTATTTTCCTAAAGTTTCCACCAGCGCTTCATTTCCCTGATTGATAATCTTGACGGAACCTGCGATCGCTGAGCCGCCCAGTGCTAAAAATACGAGTAAAAACAATTGTTCCACGGTCGCCTCCTATAAATCTTGACTGTTAAATATTGACTGTTGGTTATTTGTTATTGGTTATTTGTTATTGGTTATTTGTTAGTGCCAATTCCCAATGCCCAATGCCCAATTCCCAATTCCCAATTCCCAATGCCCAATGCCCAATGCCCAATGCCCAATGCCCTATGCCCTATGCCCAACTACCAATTTCTAATTCCCAATTCCACATCTTTTTTAAGAATGCAGCAAATGTTCTGGTAAAACTATCAGAGTAGTGCCTTTCCTGCCGACGACTATCACGTTTTGGTTGGGGGGGATAGCGGTAGAAGTGTCTTCGCAGCGAGCTTGCCAAGAATTCCCCTCATAAATCACTCGCCCCGATTCTCCTGGGAGAATTTCTGTTAAAGTTTTAGCTTCGTCAGAATCTGCGATCGCCCATGCCTTGCCTTTTGGTATCAATCGCCGGGACAGCAGCACAAAAACTGTCGAAAATACCATCCACAGGAATATTTGTAAATTAACGTAAGGTAAAACTAGAGAGCATCCAGCGACGGCGAAGGCACTCAGTCCCAGGATAAAAGCAACAAAAGCAGTGGGGAGAAATAGCTCTGCCAAACAGAGCAAAGCCCCAACTAGCAACCAAAGGAGCGTGGGAGTCCAGAACATAAAAAGAATTGGTGATACTATGAAATATCTTAGATTTGAAATTTGAGATTTAAGAATTGCCAACGACTGACTCTGCAAGGCTTTATGACTTGCTAGCCCGATCGCGATTGTTCACATCGCGGTACCAGGTTGAGGCTTCCATTGTACTCAAAGTCAGATTTTAGTAACTTAAATTACAATTTTAGCCGGTGTCCACCGGCAGCAACTACAATTTCTCGTGCCCCAAAGGCAGTTAAGAAATTGATAGGGGCTAAAATCAGTTTATTCTCAAGTTCCTGAATTTGAGCGTGGCAATCATATATCTTCAGAATGTTTTTACACAAACTATTTCGATATGATCAGTAGTTTCTCCGAACCGATTTATTGCCCGAATCTGAGCTGTTCCGATCCCGGCAATAGCTTTGGCAGCCAGAAGTGTGCAGCTTGCGAAACCGATTTAATTTATCGCTATTTGTGGGCGGTGGGCCCCACAGTCGAGGAAGTGCCGGCGGGTAAGATAATCGCCGATCGATATTTTGTCATTGCACCCCAAATCTGGCTCGACAGCCGTCCGTCTATTCCTCCTAGCGTCCCCGAACAACTGCCGGATAGAATTATGCCTTACCTGCATTTGTATCCCCAGCGGCTGCATACGCCCGAAGTATACGGCTTTTGTTCGCTCGGGGAAGCAGCAGAAGCCACAGAGGTGCTGTTGTTGGAAAATGTGCCGGTCAATAATTTCGGTAGCCTGTATCCTTCTATTCTACAAGCTTGGGCTCAGACAAGTGCCACGCGCCAAGTTTACTGGCTGTGGCAAATGCTCCAACTGTGGGCGCCGCTTTCCGAACAAGGAGTCGCTGCGAGTTTGCTGGTACCGGAAAATTTGCGCGTGGAAGGTTGGCGGGTGCGTCTGGTGGAACTGCATCGAGGTAATTTTGTACCGACGCTGAAGGATTTGGGAGATGTGTGGTCTGGTTTGGTGGACTCGGCGCAGCCTGAGGTACAGTCGAAACTCGGAGAGATTTGTCTGTTTATGCGCCGCAGCAGCATGAACTTAGATGCGATCGCCCTGGAACTTAACGATTTACTATTAGAACAAGCTGCTAAATTGCCCCTGCATTTAGAAGTAGTCGGCATCACCGATACCGGGCCGCAGCGCTCCCAAAATGAAGATAGTTGCTATCCGACTGCTGCTGATTTTCAATCGATAAAAAGTGCCGGAAATGACAAACTAATTCCTTACTTGACAATGGTTTGCGACGGGGTTGGAGGCCACGAAGGAGGAGAAGTTGCCAGTCAGTTAGCCGTGCAATCGCTGAAAGCTTTAATCCAAAATTTGCTCGCCGAAATCGCCGAACAAGAAGAGTTGATGGCGCCAGCAATGGTCATCAAACAACTCGAAGAAATAGTGAAAGTTGTGAATAATGTGATTTCCGCTCAAAATAACGAGCAAGGAAAAGAGTTGCGGGAGCGCATGGGAACCACTTTGGTGATGGCCCTCCAGTTGCCTCAAAAAGTGAAAGTTTCTCAGGATGTACCCGCGAATAACAGTCACGAACTTTATTTGGTCAATGTTGGAGACAGCCGCGCCTATTGGATTGGCAACAATTACTGTCAGCGGCTAACTGTGGACGACGATGTAGCGTCTAGGGAAGTGCACCTAGGACACAGTTTATACTGGGAGACTCAATTGCGATCGGATGCCGGAGCCCTCACTCAAGCTTTGGGGACGCGGGACGGCGATTTTCTGCGCCCGACGATTCAACGATTTATTGTCGAAGAGGAAGGCTTGCTGCTGCTGTGTTCCGACGGTTTGAGCGATAACGACTGGGTAGAGCAATCTTGGCAGAATTACGGCCCAGAGGTACTTGAGGGCAAAATGTCCTTGGAAGCCGCTGCTCAGTCTTGGGTTCGCCTCGCCAACGAGAAAAATGGTTACGACAACACCTCTGTAGTGGTGACTTACTGTCGGATGTCACCGGAGAGAGTCGTACTGTTCGATACGGCGTCGGCACCGTCGGCGTCGCCGTCGATATCGCTACCCATGTCACCCTCGGTGTCGCTACCCATGTCACCCTCGGTGTCAGGCTCGGTATCCCTCCAAAAAACGGGGAGGATGCCAGAATCTCAACTTTCTGAATCGTCGAAACAGTTGCTGTACCCCGAAACGGCCTCCGCCTCGGAACCAGTTGAAAAACAGAAGCCGAAGCGTTTGGGGCCGCTGCTGGGACTGTTGGTGCTGATGCTAGTCTTCGCGGGCTTAGGTTTGTGGGTGCGGAGCCTCCAAAACCAGAACCCCGATCCCGAACAACTGCCGCCACCGCCGGAAACTACCGCCCCAACTCCTGCGGATATTCCCTCGCCCGGTGCCGAGAGTCCCTCGCCCGGTGCCGAGAGTCCCTCGCCCGGTGCCGAGAGTCCCTCGCCCTCCCCAGAATCGAGTCCTGCGGAGATTCCCGCGCCGTCGCCAGAATCAACAACTCCTCCGGAAATTCCGGTGCCTTCCCCCTCGCCGGAAATTCCCCCACCTTAAAAGTTGGCTAGTTTGGGAATTTGTTGTGCATAACTACAAGAGTTTTTCTCTTGTTTTTACCTTCGGGCTAAAAGCGCGGAGGCTTTCAACTCCGATTCACTAAATCGACATCTTCGATGGATGATTTTTTGACTCTTGTTAATCGGAACTTCCCCCATAGGGAGAAGTTCCATTTAGCCTGCGAGTAACGCACCTCTGAAATAGAATGGCAATCCAATTAGTAAGGTTTTGATGGATTTGCGATCGCCAGCGTAGAAGATGTTATTGCCTGTAGTGGTGAAGTACACGGGTTCCAGTCCAATGCCCTATGCCCTATGCCCTATGCCCATAAGAGCACCGCACTGTTACTGAGAATATACGTGCATTCGTGTGCAAATCTGTGTCGTGTCTTCCTTCTTCCTGTCGCTATAAAATACAGATACTTTCCGGCGGCACGGCGACTCGAACGCTGTCGCCAATTTTGTGCCGCTGCAAGTCATCTCTGTGCAAGTTTTGTCGGCGAAGGGCGATCGAGCTTTTAGCAGTCAGGCGCACCGTATAGCGCGTGTCAGTGCCAATATAAATCGCCTCTTCAACTACTCCCGGCCAGCTATGCTCAGCATCATAATTAGCCGGATAAATAGTGGCTTTTTCCGGCCGCAACACCAGGGTAACAACTTTCCCAGCGGGCAAATCTTCTGATGTTGCAACTAACACGGGCAACTGCTGATCAACCAACACGATTATTTTACCCTGTTGCTTTTCTACTACTCGCCCGGTCAAAAAATTGCTGTCCCCAATAAAATCAGCCACAAACCGCGTTTTAGGATATTCATAAATCTCAACAGGCGTCCCGACTTGTTGCAGTTTTCCTCCCTCCATCACAGCAATTCTGTCCGACATGGTGAGCGCTTCTTCCTGATCGTGAGTTACATAAATAAACGTAATTCCCAATTGTCGCTGCATTTTTTTTAATTCTAATTGCATCTCTTTACGCAACTTCAAATCCAGGGCCCCTAAGGGTTCATCCAACAGCAAAACAGAAGGCTCTTTAACCAACGCCCTCGCCAACGCTACTCGCTGCTGCTGCCCTCCTGAGAGTTGGCGGGGATAGCGTTTTTCTACATCGGTTAACTGTACTAATGCTAAAGCTGCCACCACGCGATCGTGAATTGTTTGGGGAGGCAAATTCTCCATTTCTAAGCCAAATGCAGCATTTTGTGCTACTGTCATGTGCGGAAATAAAGCATAATTTTGAAATACCGTATTCACGGGGCGGTGAAATGGCGGGCGATGCCGCATCGGTTGGCCGTGAATGTAAATTTCGCCCGCTGTGGGCATTTCAAAACCCGCAATCATTCGCAAAGTTGTAGTTTTGCCGCAGCCGGAAGGGCCGAGCAAAGAAAAGAATTCGCGATCTTTAATTTGCAGGTTGATATTGTCTACAGCCAAGAAATCTTGACTGCTGGCACTTTTAAATACTTTGGAAATGTCTAAAATTTCGACGGCGTGCATTCTTATCTATCGTAGTAGTTATTGTAGGGTGCGTCAGGGCTGAATATTGTGACGAGATACTCAATAATTTTTCCCCTGACGCACCCTACAGTTAGTTAGTTACTCGCTTTCTACTCGTTACCATGCTCTTCCTTGGAACCAGTTAAGTTTGACCTTAAGTTGACACCAATGCTTACTTTCCTGCTCCTGCTTTAACTTCCGTCGAAGCTCGATCGTACAATGCGGTTGCTTTCCCGACATCCTGCAAGAATTTCATCTTACCAAAAATTTCAGCCGGTGGATAAATTTGGGGATTTTTCAAATCTTTCGGGTCAATTAAACCTTTGTCTATTGCTGCTTTATTCGGCGAGCCATAGTGGGTAAAATTAGATATTGTCGCACCTACTTCTGGCTGCAAAATAAAGTTAATAAATTTCTCAGCTAACTCTTTGTGCGGTGCACCTTTGGGAATTGCCATGTTGTCAGAAAAGACAATTGTTCCTTCTTTGGGAATAGCGTAGCGGAGATTTGGATTCTCTTTCATCACCTGAAAAATATCGCCGCTCCATTCCATTGTCAGGTTGACTTCTCCTTGATCGAGCAGAGTTTGACCAGTGTCGGGGACAAAAGCGGCAATGATATTTTTATTTTTAATCAGCAAGTCGCGGGCTTTGTTAATTTCTTCGGGATTAGTTGTATTTGGGTCAAATCCTAAATACATTAAAACCACTGCAAAAGTGTATCGGGCATCATCTTGCCATGCTATTTTTCCCGTATATTTAGGATCGAACATCGCCCCCCAACTGTTAATCTCGTCCTTGGTTGCTTTGATGTTGTAGCCAATTCCCATTGTTCCCCACTGATAGGGCAATGAATATTTATTGCCAGGGTCAAATGTTTGGTTTAGCCATTTTGAATCGAGATTATTTTTGTTAACAATTTTTGCAGGATCTAGCGGTTCAAGTATATTCTCGGCTGCCATGATTCTGACCATGTAATCGGCGGGAAATATGACATCATAACCGGGATTTCCCTGTTTGAGTTTGGCGTAGAGTGCGTCGCTGTTCTCGAAAGTGTCGTATTGAATTTTTACATTGTTCTCTTTCTCGAATTGGGCGATCGCTTCGGGAGCGATATAAGTTGCATAATTGTAAATGCTGAGGACTTGCTGGTTGCTGCCTGTGCGGCTGCATCCGAAAACCACCGTTGCACTCATCACAAACAAAAGTAAGAAAGTCAGCAGGCGTTTCATGGGTTTTGTTAGTTGTAGGCAAAATTAATTATGACATACAAAGCAAGTTTTTTAACTTCTTTTAACTCTTAGCGAGGATACAACCAGCAATAAAGAAGCTAGCAACATCAAAGTTGAGATGGCATTAATTGCTGGCGTCACTGCAAATTTTATCATGCCGTAAACCAATAGCGGCAGCGTCATCGAACCGACACCGGTGGTAAAGAATGTCACGACAAAATCGTCCAGCGACAAAGTAAAAGCCAGCAGTGCTGCGCTGAAAATAGCTGGCAAAATTAGAGGGAGAGTAATCCGCCAAAAAGTCCGCCATTCGTTAGCACCCAAGTCAAAGGCTGCTTGTTCTAATTGAGGATCGAGTTCCGCCAAACGCGCCCTGACGGTAATCGTTACGAATGAAATATTAAAGACAACGTGACCGATAATTACTGTAGGTAAGCCGAGATTGAGGCGGATTCCGGTGAGATTTTCTACGATCCGAAATGCTAGGGTAAAGAAAACTAGCAGCGAAATGCCGATCGTAATTTCGGGCATAATAATCGGCAAAAATAGTAAAGCTTCTACTGCTTTGCGTCCCGGAAAATGAAAGCGTTCAAGCGCTAGCGCGAGCATGGTACCGAAAATAGTCGCTAAAGCTGTCGAAATAGCTGCAATTAGCAAGCTATTGCTAAGTGCTGGCAAAATTCCGGCACTGCTGCTGGTAGCAAGAGTCGCGCCTGCATTGCTAAACAAGCTGCCGTACCAATCGAGGGTAAAACCGCGCCAAACTGCGTTAAATTTGGAGCTGTTAAACGAGTAAATAATTAAGATGAGAATTGGCAAGTAGAGAAAGGCAAATGCTAGTGCAGCTTGTACCCAAAGCCACTTTTTGGCGATCGCCCGAACAAATAAATCTAGTTTTATTTTAGTCATTAGTCAATAGTCATTAGTGCGAGCGTCCTCGCGAACAGCAGTCATTGGTCAATAGTCATTGGTCAATAGTCATTGGTCATTAGCTCATCTTAACCTAAATGTAAGGCGCGCAGTACACACCACTTATTCCGTTTCGTCGGAGACGCGGAAGTAAATTAAAACAGGAACTAATATTATTACCGTCAACAGCATAGAAAGCGCCGAACCAAAAGGCCAATCGCGGGATTTCATAAACTGATTTTGAATCAAATTTCCCACCATAATTGTTTTCGACCCGCCCAATATATCGGGTGTAATGAAAGCGCCGACTGCGGGAACAAACACGAGGATAGAACCCGCAACAATGCCGCGAGTTGTCAGCGGTAAAAATACGCGCCAAAAAGTGCGAATATCATTTGCTCCTAAATCTTGAGCTGCTTCAACTAATGAAAAATTGAAGCGTTCTATGCTAGAATATAAAGGCAGAACCATGAAAGGTAAATAGCCGTAAATCAGACCGATCGCCACAGCGAAAGGCGTAAACAGCAAGTTTAACGGTTCGGTAATTATTTGCAGGTTTTGCAGGGCTATGTTCACTACTCCTTCGCTCCGCAGCAGAATGATCCAGGCGTAGGTTCTCACTAGAAAGTTAGTCCAAAATGGAATAATTATCAGCAAAAGCAAGGCATTTCGCCAGCGGGGAGGACGGGTGGCGATGAAAAATGCTAGGGGATACCCGACTAACAAACAAGCCGCGGTTGTCAAAAAAGCCAAAAAGAGCGATCGACCAATTACCCCTAAAAAAACCCAGCTAAACAAACGCTGGTAGTTGCTGAGAGTAAATACCCAAGTAATCCCGCCGTAGGTACCGCGCTCTAAGAAACTGTACAATAGTACAATTAGCACCGGCAGAACGAAGAAAACGCTCAGCCATGCGCTGGCGGGAAATAATAGCAGCAACAGGTTATACAGTTTTCTATGTTCGCTGTTCGATGTTCGATTGGGAAAGAGCGATTTCATCAGGGTGTTTGGCTACCCGTGCGTATAGGACTAATAATTCCACACATTTTATATCAAATCCGCAGGTCAATCGATTTTAGATTTTAGATTTTAGATTTTAGATTAACCCCACGGATAAATTCGGGGGAAGAGAGGATTTTCGATTTTAGATTTGGGATTGATTCCACGGATAAATCACGTGGCGGGTACCACCTGTGAAATTCTTCGTCAAGCCGCAGCATTTATCTAGGGGTAGAATTCGGGCTTTTGCTTTCGGGTGATGGTAACTGGCGGTTTACGTCAACATTCAAGTTTTCGCGGCGGAATTGGAAGCGGAAAACGACTTTGCGATCGCCCGCTGCATTTTGAGTCGGATTCGCATCTAATTCTCCCCGTCCAGAAACTAATACTTTTTGCTGCAATTCGGCTTTTTTAGGAAAATTAACCTCATTGGAAAACATATAATTAGAAACAGCTAAAGCCCTACGCAAACTCAGTTCCAGATTTTTGGAATCGGAACCTGCGGAACTGGTATGTCCTTCGATGACAACGCGAGAAATTTGTTTTTCAAACTGTTTGTTTGCAAAAAGCACTTGGGTATAGATGGGAATGAAGGCTTGCAAAAACTTTTTACCTTCGGGTTTGAGGACGGAACTGTTATTATCAAACAAAATGCGATCGCGAATGCTGACATCTCCGGTTCCGGGGTCAACAGTAAAAATATCTTTGTCTCCAACTTTTCCCTCTAAAGCATTGACAATAATCTGCGGCAGTCCTTCAAAAGCCTTTTGATATTGCTGCAATTCCTGCCGCAGTTTTTCCACCTGAAGGATTTTCTCATCGAGCATTTTCGCCTTTTCGCTAAGTTGAATTTGCACGGTGATGAACAGGAGGGCGAACAACATCAGCAAGCCGGACATTAAATCGCCGATCGATAGCAGTACGCTGGAGTCTTCCTCTTCTTCTATTTCCGGTGCATTGTCTAAATCTGATATATTTCTCATTTTTTTGGTGAGGTATTAATTTTGATTTTTTACTGTCATATTTGACATATAATTATTGGTGTGGAACTTTTGATATATTCTGCTATTTTACATTACACTCTAGAATAAAACAACAAGAAAATATTATGCTCTACAGTCAGTTTAGTATTGACAAGGTGAAGCGAGATTTTCACCTGACGATTGTTGAGGGAAGCAGATTTTTCCCGGACTCTGTTGAGCCGATCGCCCCTAGTTCTAAGTTATTGGCAATTTTAGAGGATGTACCTTGGGCGATCGCTGTAGATACCGAAAAGGCTCGCTCTGAAGTCATTATAAATCCTGTCCTGCTGGAAGTGCGACGCATTCTCAACCGTCAAATTAGTGTGTTTTCTGGCGAAGAATTCAATGTCGATCCGAGTGTTGGACTTAACGGAGTTTGTGATTTCCTAATTAGCCGTTCTCCCGAACAACTGACGGTGGAAGCGCCAGCAATTGTTGTGGTTGAGGCGAAAAAATCTGACCTGAAATCTGGGCTGGGACAGTGCATTGCAGAAATGCTGGCTGTAGAACAATTTAATCGGGCAAAAGAGCAACTGCTTGGGGCTGTCTACGGTTGCGTTACCAGCGGCACGCAATGGCGGTTTTTGAAGCTGGAGGGACAGATAATAACGATCGACCTAACCGACTATCCGCTGCCCCCTGTCGAGCATATTCTCAGCTTGTTAGTTTGGATGGTGAAAGATGCTTGATTGCAGAATATCAAGCGATTGCAACTATGGAGGGCGGGTTTATTATAGGGGTTATCAAAAAAGTGAGGTATGACTGACAGCTTATATAGCCACTAAGTTAAGAGGGCTGAAGCCCAACAACGTACCTTTAAGCGTATAGGGCTGAAGCCCAACAACGTACCTTTTAGATAAGAGGGCTGAAGCCCAACAACGTACCTTTAAACGTATAGGGCTGAAGCCCAACAACGTACCTTTTAGATAAGAGGGCTGAAGCCCAACAACGTACCTTTTAGATAAGAGGGCTGAAGCCCAACAACGTACCTTTTAGATAAGAGGGCTGAAGCCCAACAACTTACCTTATCTTTTTGAACACCTTTATATCTGCGTGTTTCTCGGTTATCGTAAAACCCACCCTAGGGTTTCTTTGTTCCCAAATTATCAGCAGCAGCCACCAAATAATGAGCAACCTGCATCAAACCGTCGGAACTTTCTTGCAACCCACTGCACACTTTCGCCATCGAAGTATCTGCTTCTTCAAAAAACTTGTGCTGCGATGAAGTAGTTCTTTCCAAATAGCCAACTAATTGATTGTTGCCCAACTCCAGCGCGCGATCGAACTGATTTGTCATGTTTTGATAGGCACTTTCTACCCGCCGCACTTGTTCTTGTTCTGCTTGCAAAGCTGCATTTAATTGATTCACCAAATTTGTATAGGTAGTTTGCAATCTTTCTCCTTCTGTATTGAACTGATTTGCCATTTTTTCATAAACGCTTTCTACCCGCAGCACTTCTTGTCCGGTTATCTTTGCTAATTCCTGCAACTGTGCCAAACGCTGGCTGGAATTAAAGCCTACAGAATTAGCAAACTGACTGACTTCTGCGGCTGTTGTCAAAATTTGGCTCATACTTTGGTCAACTTGCTGCGACATCAATTTGCGTTTTTCTGATTCTTCTTGAAAAACTTTCTGCAAGCCGAGTACAACCTGTGCTAAACCTTTTTGCTGTTTGCCTAATGTTCCTTCTAATAAATTGTTTTGTTGGGTAAAAAATTGCTGGAGAGAGGCTTGATACGTTACTCTGAAGTTGTCTAATTCTTCCTGGACTGTGACGCGGGTGTTTTGCAGCATTGAGTCAACATTCTGCAAGCTACCTACCAGATTTTCTCTGGCTTTATCCATCAATCCCGAAGCTTCGTCGCCTACTACTTTGAGCGTGTCAGACTGAGTTTGAAAAGCGGAGTGGGTGGCATTTAAAATATTTGTCATCCGGGTTTCTACGCCTTGCAGCATTTCTCTTTCTTGTTCGGCTTGAGTGTGGAGAGATTCTTGCAAGTTATCTTGGATTCCTCTAAAGGTGTTGGCGGCTTCTTGGGCGCTTTCTTGAAAGGCTGTTCTTTGCGCTTTCATCCCTTCAATGCTTTCTCCAACTCCCGATCGTATTTCGGTGGCCATTTCTTGCAAAACGCTGTGGGTGTCGGTTTGAAACTGTCCTAAAATTTGCTGCAAGTTGTTGGCAAATTCTTGCAACTGTACTAATGTATCTTGCTGGAAAGTTTGAATTGTTAGGATAGATTGTGCTAAACTAGAAGAGATTCCGCCTAATTCGTTCTTCAGTTCTCTGACAGCTTCGGATGCTTCTTGAGTTAACTGAGCACTTTGATCTAATCGCCCAACTACGGGTTCAATTACTTCGGTGCGGAGGCCGGAAAGTAGGTTGTTTAATATCTGTTCCCCTTGGTCTGATTTAATCTGTTGAAGTGCTGATAATTCTTGGCGGATGTCTTGGAAAACTGGGGTCATTGCTACACCGATTTGCTGTCCGATCGCCTGGGAGTTCACATTGCTTTGCGCCTCGACGATTTGAGCAAATCCGGTTCTCATTGTCTCGATCGCCAATTCGATCGCACTTTCAGCATCGCCACCGCTGGAATTGGCGCGGGAAAACAGTTGTTCGGGGGTTTGTAATTTCGCGATTTTATCTAATTTGGCGCGCAAATTGGATTGATTAGCAACGCGCGCGCGATCGCCCCAAGCCAACACGATCGTAAATACGCTAGAAGAACCCAAACCCATTAGAGAAGTGGAAAACGCTGTTTTCATCCCCTCCAGCAACGTGCTAATCGAGGGTAGCAATTGTTTGGTATCTTCCAGCGAACCCAAGTTAACATCCTGCAATCCGGTTTGAATGCCGTAAAATGTACCTAAAACCCCGAGGGCTACTAAGACGCTGGGCACAAACCGCCACTGACTCCGAGGTGCCGATCGCCCTAAAATGGCCGGATACTGAAATAAGAGAAACCGCCCGGATTTTACCTGAGCCCTGTAAGCCTCGCCGTCTGCGATTGTGTCGCCCGCCAAGTGCTCGCTAAACCAGTCGAGGAGAAGTTTCCAAGAGTCTGTTGCTGTTTCCGGTTGCTGTAGATCGATCGCCCCTGACATACCCTTTTCTAACTTCGAGCTCAAATAGTTGACAGCCTCAAAAGTCGATCGGCTTTTCGCGCCCACATAACGCTGGTACTGCTTCACAGAAGTGTACTCGCCCCAAACAGCCGCGCACAGCAAAATTAGCGCCGCCCAGTGAAAAATGCTATTCTGCCAAATCACCCCAAAAACAGCAGTCAAATAATTAATCAATTGCATATTGACAACCCGTTCTGTTTGTGTATTTTACTCTAATCTTAATTCGCCGAAAAAACCAACCTTAACGTTTTAATATAACAGCTATCGCCTTCAACAGTTGACAGTTGACAGTTGATAGTTGACAGTTTGAGAGCGACCTCTATTTAGAAGGAAGAGGATTGGAGTAATCAATAGTCTGATTTTAATTTCTCCCGATCGGCGAGAGCCTTTCAACCAATTCTTTCTGGTAAAAAAACCTCGTCTAACCTTCTGATAATCGAGTTCATATGGCGCTTATAAAATGAGCTTAGTCAAGCGCGACCAATTCCCGATTACCAGACAGACCTCATCTAAATTAGTGAAGCTATATAGCGGTTCTCAAAAAAGTGAGGTATCCCCAATGCCCAATGCCCTGTTTGGCCAATGCCCTGTTTGGCCAATGCCCTGTTTGGCCAATGCCCATGAGTACCTCATCTTTCTGAGAAAGGTTATATCTCGCTTTATTTTATCAATTATGTCATCATAAATAAAGAATCAAGAGGTACGCAATGTCAGCAGAATCGCCAACCCCAAAAATAGTCGTAGTCGGTGCCGGATGGGCCGGTTTAGGCGCCACCTATCACCTAGCCCAACAAGGATATGACGTAACTTTGTTAGAAGCAGGGCCTCAGCCAGGAGGCTTAGTTGCGGGGTGGAAAACCCCAGGCGGGCGTTCCGTAGAAGCAGGCATTCACGGCTTCTGGTATCCCTACAAAAACATCTTTTCATTAGTCAAGGAATTAGGACTCGATCCCTTCACGCCTTGGACTCGTTCTTGTCAGTATTCCCCCGCCGGATTGGAAGTTGAATCTCCCATTTTTCAGGACGAACCCAGACTTCCCACACCGTTAGGAACATTCTTGTACACGCGATTTAAAAGACTGCCATTAGTCGATCGCCTTTCAGCCTTACCCTTACTCTATGCCGTACTAGATTTCGACAATTCCGACGAAGCTTGGCAGCGGTACGATCGCGTTACAGCCCGCGAATTGTTCAAACAGTTTGGCGTATCTGCAAGGCTGTACCGCGATGCTTTTGAGCCGATGTTATTAGTAGGATTATTTGCACCAGGAGAACAGTGTTCAGCCGCCGCAGCTTTGGGAATGCTGTATTATTTCATTTTAGCACACCAAGCAGATTTTGATGTAGTTTGGTGTCGCGGCACTGTCGGAGAAAAAATCTTTCGTCCCTGGGTAGAACGCCTAGAAAAAATCGGCGCCCAAGTATTGACAAAACGGCGAGTTACTGATGTCATAGTTGACAGCAACAATCAAGCCAAGGGAGTTGTCTGCGGCGACGAAACCTTCGATGCAGATGCAGTTATTTTTGCAGTTGGCGTTACCGGAATGCAAAAAATTATCAGCAGCAGCCCCGCTTTGCAAACCCGCCAAGAGTTTCGGGACGTGATGAACTTGGGCGCTGTTGACGTGTTAGCTGTTCGCCTGTGGTTTGACAGAAAAATTGAGATTCCGCTGCCTTCAAATGCCTGTTTTGGATTTAGTTCGACTACGGGATGGACGTTTTTTGATTTGAATGCTTTGCACGACGAATTCCGCTCCGAACCGGGAACAGTTGTGGAAGCTGATTTTTATCATGCCAATCAATTAATTCCCCTGAAAGATGAGGAAATAGTTGCTCTTGTTCAGCGGGATTTGGCGACTTGTATTCCGGCTTTTCGGGAGGCTAAAGTAATCGACAGCAGCGCGATTCGTTTATCGCGCGCGGTGACGCATTTTGCACCGGGAAGTTATCAGTATTTGTTGCCTGCGGTCACAAGTTATGATAATGTATTTATGAGCGGCGATTGGGTTGTGACCCGTCACGGTTCTTGGTCGCAGGAAAAGGCTTATGTTACTGGTTTGGAGGCGGCAAATTTCGTAGTTTCGCGTTTCGGAATCGGCAACAAAGCGACAATTATTCCGGTGGAGGCTGACGAACCGCACATTCAAATCGGCAGACAGATTAATCAGTTTGCTCGCAGTTTGACTAAAGCTGTTATTCCCGATTTTTGGCTGCCCTAATTAGAAGGAAGAGGGAAGAGGAAATGTATTGCTTTAACTAAGTAGGACTTATGCACGGGTGGCGAGAAACCGGGTTTTTCATCAAAATAGTTGATTGAAACTGTCAATGTGGGTGAAAAAGTAACTAATCGTAGGGTGCGTCAGGGCAAAAAATATTAATTTATACTCAAGACATTCAACCCTGAAGCACCCTACAATCACTGTCAACTGTCAACTGTCAACTGTCAACTGTCAACTGACTATTACCAATAAGGCCGACCCTTCCAAAAAACTCCCACGGTAATTCCTATTAGTGCAGCTTCCGATAAACTTGCTAAAAAAGCAGGTATGGGCAGGAATGACTTTAATACCAAACCCAAGATTACGCACAAAACTAAAACCCACAAATTAGTCCGGTTGAGCAAAAATTGCTGCTGCCAATACTCCAAAAAGTACACTGCTAAAGCTCCCATTCCCACGGCTGTAACAAAAGGTATCAATATTCCGAGGGAGGAGCCGTAGAGAAGTGTCAGAATGTTGCGGATTACCCGCGATTGCGTGAAACCCCAGGCTAAAAATAGTTCCAGTCCAATCACGATGGAGTTGACGAGGGCGGCAATTTGCAGCATTTCTCGCCAGGGGAAAAGTTTTAAGCGGCGCAGAAAATTGCTCATAATCGGCAAATTTGGTAGGTTGCTTTGATTTTATAACAGTTTTGCGCTGGCGATCGACATTTGATGCCAGTTTGTAAAGTAAAATGAACATAGAGGGCAGTCTCTTGACAAATTCACCCAGAGCATCTGCCTGCTAGTTGTTGGAACCGTGAAAGGAAAAAAGTTATGGTGGAGAACACTGTCGATTGTGCTGTAGCTTGCGTCAACGGCTGCGTTTTGGGCGACAAGTGTCCGAAGCGGGAATACGCAGAAGCAACTTCAAGCTTTATTGAAAATACTTCTCTCGACAAAATGCTAGAAATGGCAGAGGAAGCGGTGAGAAGGAAACGGACGGAACCTCCCAAATGGATAATCCCTGATTTTCCTGAATAGAATTACCCATTTGAGAAACAGCATCGCCCTTTCAAATGGGCGATGCTTTTTGTTTTTGGGAGTATCTCATTAAATGCCGGATTTATACGTTGATTTTTTACAGTCTTAGACGGATTTTTTCGCTCACAAACCTGCTTTTTTTATGGCTTCTGGGGCGCCCCAAGGGCAATGATTAGCGGTCTACTATTTTGGAACCGGAGGTCGCCATTTCTCGCACTTTTTGTCGAATTGGAAGCTCGATCGCAAATTCGGTTCCTTGGCCTGGTGTCGAACAACAGCGCAAACTGCCACCGTGCTTTTCTGTGACAATGTGCCAGCTAATTGACAGGCCGATTCCCGTACCTTTTCCCACAGGCTTTGTTGTAAAAAATGGGTCAAAAATACGATCGCACAAATCCTCACTGATTCCCGGCCCGCTGTCAGCAATTTTAATAATTGCCGTGTTCGGGTTGTGGACTTTCGTACAAATCCGAATCTGGTAGGGATTTATTTTAATTTCTTCCATAGTTTTTTCAGCGCATGATTCTTCTATCGCATCGATGGCATTAGCTAAAATATTCATAAATACCTGATTGATCTCCCCGCCGCAGCACTCTACATTTTTCAAATCGGTATCGTACTCCTTAATCACCTGAATCGCGGGACGGTTCGCCTTAAATTTCAGCCGATTTTGCAAAATCATCAGCGTGCTGTCAATACCTTGATGAATATCAATCAGCTCCATTTCTCGCCCTTCTTGTCGCGAAAAATACCGTAGAGACAGAATTATATCCCGAATGCGATCGCCACCTAGCCGCATCGAGTCTAGCATTTTCAGCAAATCATCCTTGATGAATTCAATCTCTACCGCTTCTGCTGTTGATGTTATTTCCGCTGCGGGTTCGGGATAGTGCTGCTGGTAAAGATTGAGTACCTTGAGCAAATCTTCAGTATAATCGCGAACGTAATTGAGATTGCCGCAGATAAAATTTACCGGATTGTTAATTTCGTGAGCAATTCCCGCCACCATTTGCCCCAAAGCAGACATTTTTTCGCTCTGAATTAACAACGACTGGGCGTGCTGGAGCTTGTGCAGGGACTGCTGTAAATTCTCCTGTGTTTGCTGTCTCTGGTTCACCTCTTCCTGTAGCCGCTCGTTGGTTTGACAAAGTTCCACAGTGCGCGACTCTACCCGTTTTTCCAACTCGGCAGCCAGTTGTTCCAGGTTAATTTGAGCTTGTTTGCGATCGACAATTTCACGCTGCATCTGGGCATTTTGCTCCTGAAGTTTTTGAGTCAGCTTGCGGATGCTCAAATGCGCTTTAGCCCGAGCTAAGACTTCTTGATTTTGAATCGGCTTAGTAACGTAATCAACAGCTCCCAAATTAAATCCTTTTACCTTATCTTCCGTCTCATCCAGCGCTGTCATGAAAATCACCGGAATCTCCTTTGTCAAATCGCCAGCCTTCAAAAGCCGGCAAGTTTCAAACCCATCAATTCCCGGCATTAATACGTCCAGCAATATCAAATCTGGCAGCGAGTATTCAGCTTTTTTGATAGCGCTCTCTCCCGTCCTTGCCACCAACACTTTAAACCCCGATTCCGTCAAAAAATCAAACAGCACTGCCAAATTATTTTGGTTATCATCGACGATCAAGATAACGCTCTCTTGCCAAGGTAAGATGCTCATGTTTTCAATGCTTCCTATATTGTTCTACGAATTCTAAAATCTTTGCTTCTTCAAAATTTTTAGCTAATTGATTCAGATGGCTGGCAAAAGAGACATATTTTGCATTAATTTTGGCCAATTTTTCTGCTTGTTTTTGAATTCCTCCTAAGTCACCCATCATTGCTAATTCAAAAAGTACAGCTATTTCCTCTGCCGGAGGAGGGATAATTTTTTCATCTGGAATTTTAGATTGGTTGTCGGAATCTTCAGATTCATAATTTTCGTCTTCCAAATTCTCATAAATCCATTCTAACTCTAAATGAACTTGCAAGCAATTTAAAAGTTCCTCAGCCCGGATCGGCTTGGGGAGAAAAGCATTGCATCCTGCTGCTAAACTTCCCTGCTTTTCCACTGCCATAATACTAGCAGAAGTGCCGATCGTGACCACATTTTTAAAGAGCGGCAACTTGCGAATTTGCCGCATCGCTTCAAATCCGTCCATCACCGGCATTACCAAATCAATCAAGATACAATCCGGTTGAAATTCCAGGGCTTTATTCAAACAATCTTGACCGTCTGTAGCCTCAATTATTTCAAAACCCAACGGTTCGAGCAGGTGAATTAAAACCGAGCGATTTTCCCACTGATCGTCAACCACCAGAAGTTTTTTGTTAGTACCATTGAAACCTTTGATAAATTTTTGGGAATACTTTTTATTTATTTCTGGGCTGTCAACTGCTAGCAAATCTAACTCAAACCAGAAAATGCTACCTCTGCCTAAAGTGCTTTCTACTTGTAATTCGCTGCCCATAATCTCGACTAATTCCCGGCTGATTGCTAATCCCAATCCGGTTCCTTCGGTATGGCGGCGGGTATTGCCCACCTGTTCAAAAGGTGTAAATATCTTTGGCAATTCATCAGCAGCGATCCCAATTCCTGTATCTTCAACCTGAAACCGAATCCTCAGGTTCGTAGTAAGGACTTCAGTCCGGGTTCCATCAAGGTTCGTAGTGAGGACTTCAGTCCTATTTTCATCGCTTACACAATCCACTACTGAAACCTTAAATGTTACCCCACCCCTTTCAGTAAACTTAACAGCATTACCAATTAAATTAATCAATATTTGGCGCAACTTCTTTTCATCTGCCGAGATTGCACTGGGGAGATACGAAAGATATTCGCAATTAAAAGCTATGTTTTTTTGACTTGCCCGAATGCTACAAATAGCATTAATGCCTTGAATGAAATCGGGAAAATCAAAGTCTGTGGCCACGAGTTCCATTCTCCTTGCCTCGATTTTAGAAAGGTCTAAAATATCCTCTATCAAAGCGAGCAAGTGTTCGCCACAGCGGTGAATAACGCCAATTCCATTCTGTTGTTGCGAGGTCAAATGTTTGTCGCGCTTAAAGATTTGGGTGTAACCTAAAATGCCGTTGAGGGGTGTTCGCAATTCGTGGCTCATGTTAGCTAAAAATTCGCTTTTGGCGTGGCTGGCATCTCGGGCGGCGGCTTCGGCTTTTTGGCGTTCTTTAATTTCTTGGGAAAGTAGCGAGTTTTTTTGGTGTAATTCTTGGGTGCGTTCTTTTACTTTTGCTTCTAGGGTAAAGTTGTATTCTGCGAGTTGTTTGTTGGCAGTTTCTAAGTTTGTGTAAAGACGGGCATTTTCGAGGGCGATCGCAGCTTGGGACGAAAGCAGCTTCAATACTTCCAAGCGATCGCCTGTAAAAGCGCCGGTTGTCAAATTGTTTTCCAAATACAGGATCGCGGTTAATTTGCCTTGATAGACGATCGCCGCGCATAACACCGATTTTGGCTGGCGATCGACGATGTAGGGGTCATTGTGGAAAATAGCGTCGCTGCTGGCGTCATTCAACACGACATCTTGCTGAGTGCGATCGACAAAATTGATTAGCGATCGCGGATACGCACAATCCAAGCCCGCGCCCGAGAGCACCCGCACATCGCCGCCAACCTCTCCCGCAGCTTCAATGACAAATTCACCATTTTTGGGTGCAATCAAAAACCCAGTTTGGGCCCCCGCATTTTCCAACAAAATCCGCATCAATTTGTCCAGCAAAGCATCGAGGACAATTTCGCCGGAGATAGCCAGAGATGCTTTCATGACGGTAGCGAAATCCAAAGCTTTGTGAGTACCGGTAACGGTTGCAGAAGTTACAGTCACAGTCGGGCGATCGCTAATTGTGAGACTATCACTTTCCGGCATCCGTACAATCAACTGCGGATAGCGTTCCTCCAAATCTGCAACTTTAGCATTCGCACCCCAACGGATGTAACCGTAGTAAGCATCCGTCATGTAAACCTTAGCCACCTTCTGGCGCCCCACAAACAGGTAAAACTCAGCAGCTAATTCATTCGCCAAAGCCTCTTCCTGAATGTATCCCTGTTCGCGGGAATGTTGGATTGCGCGATCGTAATAATCTATTGCTTTATCTTTGTCCCCCAACACCCGCGCTTTCTCAGCCTCAACTAACTCATATTTATGCTGATAATTCATTGGTGCGTGGTGCGCCCATTTTCGCATTTTTTCTTGATTCGCTACTACCTGCATCAAGTGTTTTGCTTGTTCTGCGCTGTCAGCAGTTGGATATACAGCGAGGAGTGCCAGCGAATAATAAAAATTGTGCGTACCAATCATCATGAAGCCAATTGCTGCTTGTGCATATTCGGCTGCCAAAGATGCGTCAGCAACTGCTTTGTCGGGCTGTTTAAATAAGTAATTTAACAGCAATTTAGCGAGATAAACATTAAAAAGAGACATATAATTGTTAGCCTGTTGCAGCCGAGGCAAAATTTCTGCTTCATTAAACTTTTCACCTATTAATTGAGATTTGTTTGCGGATATTCCTCGCAAGTTTAAAATGATTTGCCCCCAGATACCCAGCAATTCCATCGAAAGTTCTTGCTTGAGATTTTGTACTAAAGTGAAGTATTGCACTTGTTTGTGTTCGACATTTTCTAGTTGTTCTCCAATCAAAAAAGGGCAAGAACAACTGTTTAAAGCAGCATAACTACTAAATTCTAAGTCTCCAGTTTCCAGACCGCTTTGAACGCTCTCGATCAAGGGGGCAATCGTCTCTTTAGCGTGTTCTTTCCAGTGGCGCACAAAAGTGTTAAACAGGTGGTAAACTTTGCATTTAAATTGTTTAGCATTGAATTGCTCTAACAGCTTCAAAGCTAGGTGTCCAGAATGATATCCAGCGTCGATCTCTCCTAAGGCACCAGCCAGCAGCAAGCCATACCAAATATAGGCGATCGCCCCAAGTGCTGAATGACCCCGTTTAATCGAAAAATCGACCATTGTAAAGATAACCTGCGGCAATAGTTCTGGTTTTGCCACAAAAACAGGAGAAACAACAGCCGAAAGTATCCGCATTGCCGCCAACTGATAGCTATCAGTCATTACCGGAACATTTTCTAGTTCATCAAGCTGAGGTAACTTAATTGCAGTCAAACCCTGTGGGGGAATTTCCGACAAGGTAAATCCCAAGATTTCCAAAGCTTTTAAACCAGTATCGATGGCTTCAACCATCTGGTTTTGAGACAAATAAGACTGGATTTGCAGTTCGTAAACCTTAACTTTGTCGAGCAGGTTTGTCGCTTGTTGTAACACGATGTCTGCTAATTCTTGCGATCGCCCAAAGTTAGTATTCAGATATTCCGCCTCCGCTGCTTCAACGTGAAGATTCAGCGTCAAATCATAATCAGTCTGCCAACTCGATCCTATACTTACGGGGGACTGAGGGGAATTAATCAGCGCCAAACCGACATTCAAATATCTGATAGTGGCTTCGTAAGCATTGGATGCCTTAGCTTTTTTTCCGGCAATCAGATTCAGTTTTGCCAGTTCATTTTTTGCGGCTTTGTCTGCAATAAATTCAACACCAAAATTCAATTGATTGACAATATCAAAGACATTTTCTTCAATCTCAGAGGGGGGAGTATTGTTGAGCAGCAGTTGACCGATTTTGACGTGCGTTGCTTGTTTTTCGCCATCGGGAATCAAAGAATAAGCTGCTTGCTGCACTTTGTCGTGCAAAAACTTGTAGTCAACCTTCACATCTTGCAGCCCAGCCAGCCCCGTTTCTAAACCTTCAAAAACCAGCGGAATTTTGTAATCGTTGCTCAGTGGCAAAACTAGACCAGCCTGAAGAGCATCCCAGAGGTTTAATGCTGTTTCTTTCTGAGATTTTTCGCTGACAATTGAGAGAACTTCTAACTTAAACTGGTTGCCAATACAGGCAGCTAATTTTAATGCTGACTGCGCCGAGACAGGCAACTTCCGAATATTTCGAGCGATTAACTCTACGACATTGCAGTCAGTAATCCCAATAGCTTGGATGTGTCCGAGATCCCACTGCCACGTACTGGATGGAAAATCGTAAACTAACAGATTTTCTTGATAAAGAGTTCTGAGTAACTGAGTTAGAAAGAAGGGATTGCCTTGGGTTTTGTTGAAAAGTAGCTCTGCTAAAAGTTTTATATTTTCGGATATATTGCTTTTTAAAGTTTCTGAGATTAATTGTTCTACATGACTAAATTCTAAGGGAGCGAGAACAATATTGCTGACTATTTCGGGAGTTATTACCGCAGTCTTTTGAATATTTTCGATTGTGGCAATCAGCGGATGAGTGGCGCTGACTTCGTTGTCTCGATAAGCTCCAATTATTAGCAAATATTTGCTATCTGAGTCTGTCACCAGCAGTTCAATTAATTTCAGCGATGCCGAATCTGCCCACTGCAAATCGTCGAGAAAAACTACTAGCGGGTGTTCTTTTGCAGTAAACACGCTAATGAATTGTTTAAACACCCGATTAAATCGGTTTTGCGATTCTGTCGGCCCCAATTCCGGGACTTCTGGCTGTTTCCCGATAATTAGTTCGACTTCGGGAATCACGTCTGTGACAACTTGCCCGCTGGTTCCCAAAGCCGCTAGCAATTTTTGTTTCCAAGTCTGGATAGATGCTGTGCTTTCTGTTAGCAACTGCCGAATTAATGACTGGAATGCTTGAATCACGGAAGCGTAGGGAATATTGCGTTTGAATTGGTCAAATTTGCCACCAATAAAATATCCGCGCTGTCGGACAATTGGTTTTTGAACTTCATTGACTAAGCAGGATTTGCCGATGCCGGAGTAACCGGAAACGAGGATTAATTCGACTCCCCCTGTTTTGCTTGTTAAGGAGGATGAAGAACTTTCAATAAGCCCTCCCTTAACAAGGGGGGGTTGGGGGGGTTCTCCGGTGCTTTGGGAAAGCTCCGAAAGCCCCCCCTTAGCAAGGGGGGGTTGGGGGGGTTCTACACCGCTAATTCGCTCAAAAGCACTGAGTAAAGCGGCGACTTCGGCTTCTCTACCGTATAGTTTTTGGGGGATGAGGAGTTGACCGGCCCGATCGGCATTTCCGGCAGTAAAATCAGATATATTGCCACCAGCTTGCAGTTGCGCCAGACAAGTTTCGAGATCAAACCTCAGCCCGTCGGCACTTTGATACCTATCTTCCGCCGTCTTCTCCAACAACTTCATCACGATCGCAGAGATTGCTTCGGGAATTTCCGGCTTCAAACTGTGGGGCGCGGGTGCGATTCTAGCGATGTGACAGTGAACTAATTCTAAAGGGTCGATCGCACTAAACGGCAATTCACCAGTCAGCATCTCGTAAAAAGTGACACCTAACGAGTAAAAATCGCTGCGATAGTCGATCGCCCGATTCATTCTACCAGTTTGTTCCGGCGAAATATAAGCTAACGTACCTTCGAGCAAATTGGGATAGCTGGGACTTGCGTTTTCTCTAACCAAGCGCGAGGAGATGCTGAAGTCAGTAATTTTGACCTGATAGGTTTCGGGATGGATAATGATATTGTGCGGTTTAATATCTTTGTGAATTATTTGATTTTGATGAATTTCACCCAAACTTTGAGCTAGCTGCACGGCTATTTCGAGAAAATGTTTTAATTTAATTTTTTGAGTAGTTAGAAGTTTTGACAAAGCCAAGCCACCAAAGTCTTCTAATGTGAGTGCTACACTATTTTGATGCGTTTCTAGGCGGTATGAATTAACAATAGTTTCTATATTTCTTAGATTTTTTCGGATTTTATATTCGTGTCTCAAGCGAGTAATCTCTTCGAGAGTTGGATACTCGCTTTTCAGGGTTTTGACTATGACGGGTAGGTTTTCTTGTTCCCAGATTCCCCGATAGATCGCAGTATTGATACCAGAATAAATTTGTTCCGTGATTTGATAGCCTGTTAGTAAAATCATAGTTTAATCAATTTGAATTTAAAGGGTTGACTGCAAATTTACCCGAGTTGTGCTGTGGGCGGAAGTCGATCGCCCGTGTTAGAGGGGTGATGGCACAGGTTGGGTGAAACAGATTCCGAGGCATAATCAACATTAGTGCAAAGATCGCAGCTTTGGCATTGGCTATTTGGCTTAATCTTTAAGTCGATCGCACTTACGTATTCTTACTGATTAATACGTATTCTTACTGATTAAATTGTGTTTAATATAACATTTGCCGCGCCAAGGGTTTTAACAGCCTTCTTATCTTCTTCTCTCTTTCCTCTGTCAAGTCAACTGTCAACTGTCAACTGTCAACTGTCAACTGTCAACTAATCATTGCGAGTCAAACCCTGAAGGCTAACTTGCAAAACCGACAAACCCAAAATCAGCAAAAACAAAACTAGGGCGATCGTACAAGCATAACCAATTTCCAAATCCTTAAAAGCCCGTTCGTAAAGATAATAAACAACAGTCTTAGAACTATTGCGAGGGCCGCCCTGAGTCATAATATAAACTTCTTCAAAAACCTTAGTAGCAGAAATCGCCGAAATCACCGCCACCAAAACCAAATAAGGCTTCATCAGCGGCACAGTAATATCCCAGTGTTTCCGCAAACCTTCCGAACCATCAATCGCAGCGGCTTCATAAAGTTCTGCCGGAATAGATTGCAGCCCAGCTAAATAAATCACCATGTAATAACCTAAGCCTTTCCAGACAGTAACTGCCATCACGCTAAAAATTGCCACCTTCGGATTGGCCAGCCAAGAAACCGGAGGTAAACCCAACAATTCTCCGAACTGATTCAGCAATCCCGTCTCAGCAAACAGCCACTTCCAAGCAATCCCCGCGACAACCATCGAAATCACCGCCGGCGTGTAATATGCTGCGCGGAACCAGTTCATCCCCCGCAGCTTTTGATTGCACAAAATTGCCATTCCCAACGGTATAACAACCAATACAGGCACAACACAGATGAGATACAGCAGCGTATTGGTCAAAGTTTGCCAAAAAGTGCGATCGCGCCACAACCGCTCAAAATTCTTCAAACCCACCCACTGCGGCATTTGAGTTAAATCATATTCGTAACTCGTAAAACTCAAATAAAAAGCTTGTAAAGCAGGCCACAAAACAGTCAAAGTCAAAACAAACAAAGCCGGAAACAAAAACAAATAAGGCGTTGAATAGCGGCGGAAAAAATTCAAAGGCATAATAATTGGTAATTAGTCTTGGTTAATAATAAGACGGCGGTTGAAACCGCGTCTATACAAACGATGTCAGCCGGACGCCGACTGAAGAAAACAACATAATTCCATTCGCCGTCCGATCTTTTTCTTCAACCCGCGGAGGCGGGTTTTCCGTCTTCGATTCGCCGTCTTCGATTCGCCGTCTTCGATTCGCCGTCTTCGATTCGCCGTCTTCGATTCGCCGTCTTCGATTCGCCGTCTTCGATTCGCATTGCACCCTACAAACAATACCTATTTAAGCCCAGAAAACAAACCCTCCCAATCTCTCGGAGAACCAGGATTTTCCCCCTCTTTTACCTCAAAAGTCACCTTACAAGCCTGCGGTTGTTCCAAAGCTTGCACGCACAATTCCGCAATATCTTCCCGACTAACTTTACCCCGAATATTATCTCCTTGCTCGAAGATCAAAGCTTTGCCGCCCGGTTCCTCAGTCAAAGCACAAGGTCTGACAACAGTATAAGGTATGCCGCTCGATCGCACGCAATCCTCTCCTTTCAACTTCCAAGTCAAAATTCCCCCCAACATATCATTCATTCTGACAGCCGGCGGTTCATCTTCCAAGATAAGTCCTGGGCGGCCCGGGCGAGTAACTCCCGCCGAACTCACCATCACAAATCGCGGCAAAGTCTGGCCGCCATCAGCTTTAATAGATTCTAATTCCAGTTGAAAAACACCCGGTGTAAATTTCGGATTCAGCGCGCCGTCATATTCAAACTTGCTCAGCATTAACTGAAAAGAATAAATGCTGCTGGGATCGAATTTCGCGCCATCTTTCACAGTCTTCGCGCGGAATACTGGAATTAACTTATCGAAGGGAACTACGATCGTAATCCAGGTATTGTACACAGTATCGAACGAATAGCAATAGCCGATACCATCCCATTTAGCCTCGCTACGCACGATCAACTTGTAGCGCTTACCATCCCCTTTGACCCGGAGCAGGAGGCCGCTGAATCCTGCGAGATTGACCGGAGGATCGAAGTTGCGGGTGCGGACAGAAGCAAAGCCACCTGAGTTGGCAGTGGAAACATTGCCCGTGAATATAGCTGTACTGTCTGTAAGTACGATCGAACTTTCGCTAGTCCCGCCCATCACAACATCATCGAGAGCGCCCCAAGTTTCCTTTAAATCTTGGGTAGGTTTTGTGAAATCAAAAATGACTTTTTCGCCTGATTTAATGAGCTGACTGCGAACAGCTTGCACTAAATTATTCAGGCCTTTGTATTCGACAATTTCGGGAACATCCACAACTTCCGGCATATAAAACTTGATGCCTTGATAGTATTTTTCCCTGGTTGGCGTGTCTCCTTCTACAGGTTGAACTTTGGTACCCGTGCAGCAGATAACTGCATCTACGCCCTCAGTGACGCGCGGTGTTAGCGTCTCAGCGATAGTGATATCTCCCTCGACTAATTCGACATTTTTGCCAAGAATTTCGGTTGCTCTTTTGGTATCTCTGACGAGACAGCGGACTTGATATCCCCGCTGTTGCAGCCGCTTGACAACTCGCTTCCCGACGCCACCTGTCGCACCGGCTACCAGTACGAGTTTGGGTTTATCTTTTTTATTGTTGCTGCTGCTTCCGAACAGTTGTTGCAGCCAGCTAATGCTGCCAATGAAGGGAATCACGCCGAAATAAGCCAAGGTTTTGACAAATCTGCCGGCATCCCATTGGGCGGTATTTTTTTCAGTCACAGTCGCTTCCTCAGAGTTGGCTCAAATCTACTTATAGCAGTTGACAGTTGACAGTTGACAGTTGACAGTTATGGTATCCGAATCTAACCGTTTATAAAGCAAGGATTTTAGACTCTATTGATGAGTTCTTGAATGTCCTAACCAATGTGGCGGTTGCTATAGCTGCTTTTGTATTTTAATCTAATTTTCGATTTGTGCATTTTGTCGATAAGCGCACTTTTTTTCACTTCACCGAATAGCAGGGGTTGGAAGTCCCAGCATGAAGGCAGATTATTATAAGAACGGAGTTTAAATCTCCGTTCTTATCGCTTCGCTGTCAACTGTCAACTGTCAACTGTCAACTGTCAACTGTTTAAAATCGGTTTGAGATGAGTTTGGCTCAAGGGAATCTCAATAATCAACTCGGTTCCCTCTCCGGGGGCTGAAATACAGCTCAATTTGCCGCCGTGTTGTTCCACCACAATTTCGCTGCCAATCGCCAAACCTATCCCCGCACCTTTCCCTACCGGTTTTGTGGTAAAAAACGGCTCAAATATTTTCTGTCTAACTGTTTCTTCCATACCCCAAGCATTGTCCTTAATCCGAACTGCTACGGCTGTTTCTCCCGGACAAACTTCAGTCACGATCCGAATTTGTCCGCTCTTGGCTGTCTCTGCTTCGTGCCAAGAGTGCGGCGATAAATTTTTGTTGACAAAGGCATCTTCTAAAGCATCAAGTGCATTTGTCAGCACATTCATAAATACTTGGTTGATTTGAACTGGGTAACACTCAACCAACGGTAGAGAGCCATATTCTTTGTTGAGATGAATTGCAGGGCGATGGTACTGCGTACCTGCTACGCTAACGGGCTTCGGTTTGAATCGGTTGCTCAAAATCAGCAAAGCACTGTCCAATCCGTCGTGAATGTCAACTTCTTTAATCTCTGCTTCGTCAATTCTAGAGAAATTTCGCAGCGACTGAACTATCTCGCGGATGCGGTTAGCTCCTACTTTCATTGAACCCAGCAACCTCGGCAAGTCTTCAACTATAAACTCTAATTCTGCTCCTTCTATTTCTGCTTGAATTTCTGGCGAAGGCGACGGATAGTGCTGCTCGTAAAGCTGCAATAAATCGATCATTTTTTGACTGTATTCGTCGGCATAGTTAAGATTTCCGTATATGAAGTTAATCGGGTTAGTCACTTCATAGGCTACCGCCGCCACCAACTGTCCCAAACTTGACATTCTTTCGCTTTGCACCAATTGAGTTTGCGTTCGCTGAAGCTCGTACATCGCTGTTTTTAAATGCTCGCTTTTTTCGCGTTCTCTGGCGATTGAGGCTTCTAGTGCTCTATTTAATTTTTCGAGTTTTTTGGTTTGGCGCAGCACTATATTGATTATTGCTTTTTTTAGTTCCAATGCAGCGTCTATTTCGCATTGCTTCCACGGCAAAGATTTGCACCTCACATTTTCTTTCCACAGCTCGAAGGATTTCCTAGGAGACAGTCTGTGGCTGCCATCTTCATCTATTAGAACTGCTTTGTTGGGGTTCCCTGCCCAATTTACGGTCTTAATTACTTCCGGGCGAAACCACAAGACGTATATTTTCTGACTCGGCGATATTGCTATTGCCAAACACCCGCTAGCCGTGTTTTTAAATTCCTCAGCTTCTGGATAGCATTTAGTCAGCGAGTCTGTATAAAAAATTTCTTTTTTTAGGCTGTTTTGCACCCACTGAGTTAAGGATTTAAGCGCTTCTCCGTGAGGTGTTTCCCCGACTCGATAGCAATTTTCTCCAAATACTATTGATGCTCCCTGGGCGTTGACTGCTTCCAGCAAATTATGCTGGCATTTAACTAACACTTCTGACAAGTTTTCGGAGGTAGATATGTCTTCAAAAATCTGGGCTTGAATAGATTTTAAGTGTAGTTTGTAGTCGTAGTCTTCGTTGGCTTCTTTTGATTGCAATTCTAAGGACATTACTTGCCCGATAAACTCGCAAGCGGCTCGCACTTCATGGTTGAGGTATTTTGGTGTATAGTTATGGCCAACAATCAATCCCCACAGTTGTTGATCTTTGATTAAAGAGATTGATAAAGTAGCGGCAACGCCCATATTTTGCAGGTATTCTATGTGAATGGGAGACACGCTTCTCAACACGCTGAGACTGAGGTCTAGGGACTGCTTCGTAACAGAATTTTTTTCGGGAATGATGCGAACTGGTTGATAATTAATATCTGGTATTAACCTCAACCAATTTAACAAATACAGTTTTTTGGCTTGTTTGGGAATATCTGATTTGGGGTAGTTTAAGCCCAGGAATGGACTCAGGTTTTCTAGTTTGTCTTCAGCCATTATAGCACCGTTACCTTCTGCGTCAAATTGATAGGTCATAACTCTATCAAATCCCGAAATCTTCCGGATTTCTCCCACAGTCTGCTGACATAATTCTTTGAGATTTTTGGCGCTTTGAATTTGGCTGACTGTGGATCTGACTGAATGATAAAAGCTAAAAACGGAAAGATTTTCTGTGGTGGTTGCTAATTCTAGCTCAATTATCAAAATTCCTTGTTGTCGGTGGAGGATGCAGTCAAATTCTAAAAACTTGTCTGCTTTGTTGACAGAGAGTTTAATGGGATTGACGGTTTTTAAGTTTTCGTTCTGCAAACAGGAATTGAGTTTTTCTAACTGAACTCTATCGAAGAATAAGCTCAAATCTTGACCGATCGCACTTTTGGCATCGACTCCCAATAAATCTTGCGTATTTTCACTGACTTGCAGTATTTCTAGTTGAGGTTCTCGTACAACCACGAGAATCCCGTGAGGCTGAATGTGCCCCGATATGTGAATGGGTTCTGTGTCGCAGTTTGTCAAGTCAACTTCTGCGAGTGCTGGGATTGTGCTTTGTCGATCCATTGTCTCTATTTTCCGCTGTAAAATTTCGAGAGGGTTCTATCGATTTTAGATTTGATCTCAAATTTGCTTTTCAATAATCTCATATTGTTCGATCGCATAATGGCCTGATCCCTTGACCGACACTAACAAGGCATTATCCGAAAATCAGCGAATCGAAAATGATGGAGTCGAAAATTAGCCTACCGTTGTGTTGCTGCTAGACTGGCGCGAGCATTCTGGTTTTTTTTACGAACTGAGCTATTCTATTCGAGCGATCCCCGATATTAATTATCGCAGCAATTGTTCCCATTCTTCAAGTCGTTTTAATGTTTTTCCACAATTTTAATATTTGTGGTAATATTTTACCATCATAAAAAAGGGGAGATAAATGTGTCTTCAGACCGGCCGACTAACGAAAAGATTAAGTTAAGGTAAGGGTGACAAGACTTGAAAGTAAAGTCGCGTTAAGCTTTTGAAGTATATCCAACAGGCCCGACAATTATACTGATGCTCGACTTCAATACAGTTACTGAGTTTTCTCATACCCACTGCATAGCTATCTGTGCCTTTTTAGTTCCGGCAAACTTGCTGACTACTTTGCAGACAGGGATTTTGACAGGACTAAACCGACCTCGAATGCAAGTTTGGGCGTCTGTGGCTGTGGCCAGCCTTTGGGCTACAGCAATGATCTTTCACGTTTTTACCTGGTTCGCGATCGGAGTAGTAATGCCTCCGACATACATCTTGTTAGCTATGGCGATCGCTTGTCTGGCTATCAATATCTGGGCAGTGGGACATCCTGCGAGCATGATGCAATTAATTAGAGTTGCGGTATCAGCTTTTAGGGAAGTTTTAGAAGAAGGAAGAAGGAAGAAGTCAAGCGTGAAGTCGGAAGTTCGGTAACGGATTTTCTAACGGGTGTAACGAATAAAATTTTAGCGATCTAGGAAATAAGGAAGCAGAAAGAAATTGGCATCTGGCCGTCTGAAAGATGTCTGGGAGAATATTAGTTTTTACTAATCTGTTCCCTCGTTCCACCTATTAGTTCTGAGTCGTGATTTTATAACCCTTATTCCGGTTCGCGATCGCGACAGTCTTCATCTTCCGGGCCGCGGGGATGGATCGTGCAGTTGAGGAGGTGCCCGCCATCGCTTCTGCCATAATAGTAGCGACATCCCGTGCAAATTGCCGGAGGTTCGATCGCACTTTGGTAAACCGGATAATCCATAGCCAGCAGTGAGAAGTCGCGCTGCGTCTGAACAGTCCCGATAATAGCGCCTGAAAGTTCCACAGCTTGGCGGATGTTTTCGATCCTGGTGTAAGGTGGCAGGTAAATGTCAATATAAAGGCGTATGCCATCGCCTTCGTACTCCTGGCGGGTAATATTGCCTCCGAGCAAACCGACGCGCGACGTAATGGCGGAGGAAAATTCCCCAGCCAAGGTGCAGTAACCGCAGAAAAGGTGAATGTGTTCGTCGGTTACTGCTCTCACACTCAGGCGAGTAGGAATCAGCACTCTCAGGTAAGCGTCGAGCTCGTCAAAAATCGGTTCGGCGAGGGACAGCATCTGGTTTGCGTCTTCGTGGTTGAGCCCAAAACCCTTAGAAACCTTGGAGACGAGGGCTGCTAAAATATCAAAAACTTGGGTTAACAGCGATTGCAGCCTGCTATCAATGGCGATCGGACATTCTCTGAGCAGTTTTAAATAATCTTCCAAACGATGGGCTACGCGCTGAATGCTGCTAAATCCCAACATAGCTGCTCCCCCTTTAACTGAGTGCGAGGCTCGGATGAGCTGGTGTATCCTTTGGGGAGTTTGCACGGTGTTTTGCAGGCCCTGCAAGCCTTGTTCCATGATTTGAAGGTGTTCTGTGGCTTCTTCTAGAAAGTAGCCGATGATGCGCTGTAGTTGTTCTGGTAGCATAATTTTATTCTCCGAAAGGCACCCTAATTGCAGAAAGCAGAAAGCAGAAACTAAAAATGCTGAGATTTTTTACTTTTGAGTCAATATTTAACCCAGAGGTGATATAAAACCGGCGTTGCACGGGACACAATACCGCAGTGCGAGCGAAAAGCGCTAGACTCGGAAAGTTAGGATGCCGATGCAAGTGGAAACCAGATTATTTGTCCTTGATATCTATCCTGCCTCACAATAACGGCGGTGGCAAATATCGAACCAAAGAGGCTTCTGATTGCCCACATTTTTTAACGTGCTAATTTTCTCAACAAGCAAATTCCGCAACTCCGATTCTATCGTTGTTGATGGTTGGTTATTATCAATAGCTCTTAACTAATGACAACAAATTGACGATCGAATACCAAGAATTTCTGCATGTGGTACCCGCCACGTGATTTATCCGTGGAATCAATCCCAAATCGAAAATCTAAAATCCTCTATTCCCCCGAATTTATCCGTGGGGTTAATCTAAAATCTAAAATCTAAAATCTAAAATCTAAAATCTAAAATCTAAAATCTAAAATCTAAAATCTAAAATCTAAAATCTAAAATCTAAAATCGATTGACTCTCGGTGCGTAAGTTCTAGGAATATGTCATTTAACAGTGTAACGGTGATTTTTTGAGAAGTTTAACTTTTAATTTAATAGATATCTTCAATAACGATTATTGTAGGGTAGGCATGGAGCCTGCCCGAGAGTTTCTGTTTTGGAGAAGTCTATGACAATCGCTTGCGAGTTTGAACAAGCGATCGCCCTTTTTGGCACGAGATATATAGTTTGACTGCGTAAGTCCCGATCGCATTAGGATCGCGAATTAAATAATTAAATAATTTACACAAGTTTGTGGGATGGGTTCTGGGCCCATCCCACAACAACCATAAAAATGGTACCTTTTTTCCTATTTAGCGACTGTTGCACCGACTTTGGCTGCGATCGCAGCTAAAGCCTTGCCGTTGCCTTGTAGAAGCGTGTTATTTTTCTGCACCATGCTGCCACTCAGTTCTGGGGGAGCGGGCAGTTTAACGCCTAATTTTTCAGCGATCGCGCGGACAATTTGTCTATTACCCAACAATAATTTGTGGTTTTCTGTCGCTAAGTCACCGCTCCCTGGGCCTGCTACGCTGGGTACAGTTGCGCCTACTTTGGTAGCGATACTGGTAAAAATAGCTCTGTTTTGCAAGATTAGCTGTTGGTTAACTTGCAAAGGATTGCTACCCGATGGTGCTGCGTCCTTGCTAGCTGCTGCGCCTACTTTAGCAGCAATATTCTTAGCTGTTTGACCATTTTTCACTAGCAAATCCCGATTTTGCTGTATGAGTGTTTGTTCGTTGGCTTGGGTAATAATTGTATTGTTAATAGTAGGTGGTTGAACTAATTGACCAGAGCTTCCCAATAATCCAGATGCCAATAAAGTAGCAGTGAAACCAACAATTAATTTAGACATTTTTTCTTTCCTCGATATGTTTTTTTTGACAAGCAGTTTTTTTACTGCGTCATCTACCAAAAGAAACATATCAAGACTTTTTTGAGCAGTTTGTCACGAATGTTACATTTTGTAACAAACTTATGCAAAAAGTGCAACGTCTAATTGCAATTTTTACAATTACAGACAGAAAGTAGGTTTTTATAGCAGTTGACAGTTGATAGTTGACAGTTGACAGTTGACAGTTGACAGTTGACAGTTGACGGTTGACGGTTGACGGTTGATCGGCGAAGATATTTGCTATCTTTTTTGCTTTTAACTTATTCACTAGGATTTTTGGGTTCCGAAAGTGGCGGCGGCTACACCGAAGAGGAGTACCGCAGCACCTGCGAGTACGGCTGGCGCAGGCATTTCGCCGAACACCAAATAACCCAAACAACTCGCCCCAACGGGTTCAAACAAGATGGCAAGAGTTACCAGAGTTGGGGAAATTTGCGCTACAGCCCAGTTTAAAATGGTGTGACCTACTAATTGAGGCAAGGCGGCGGTTAATAAAATGTAAAAATATACGATGTTTGGATAACCGGTATAACTGGTACCGAAGGCGAGGGGTAGAGGTAGCAGGACGATCGCAGCAACAGTATAGGCGATCGCGATATAACCGCCAATTCCCAATCCCCGCCGTTGAGCTTCCCGGCCTAGCAACAGATACAAACTGACAGCCCAGGAACCTGTCAGAGCAAGGAAATCGCCGAATAATTGAGTGTTGCCGCCCTTGGCTGCGCCTGTGCTTCCGAGGGCGATCGCCATTCCGCCAGCAAGGGCTATAGTAATGCCTGCGATCGACATTTTGCTGAGTTTTTCGCCAAACCAGAAGCGGGATAACAGCGCTACCCAGACGGGATTTGTGGTGACGAGGGCTGTGGAAGCTGCGATCGAAGTATAAGACAGTGAGGTAATCCAGAGAGCAAAGTGCAGGGCGAGACACAAACCAGCCGCCGCAGCATAGCGCCGAGCTCCGGGTTGTAGGGTTTTCCACTGAATTTTCGGCCAAGCTGGAAGCAGAATTAAGGCGGATAAAGTCAAGCGAGAAGCGGCGAGTACGAGGCTGAAACCGAGGCCGCCCGCGCCTGCTTTCAGGTTGGCTAGCCGGATTAAGATTGAGGCGGTTGAGACTGCTAATACGCCGATCGTTAAGATAAGGGCGATCGACCAATTCGACGGTTTTTGCGGAATATTCATTTAAATTTCCATGAGATTATTTATTTTGAGAGCGCCCCAAGCAGTCTATGGTGTCGTTGCGGGCGATCGTATTTTGACAAAAATAATCTTTATTAACTCAAAATCATGAATTTAATCAACTAGATTGATTAAATTTATAAATATACTTTAAAAATATAGCCCTTCTCAGATAGGTGAGGTACGTTGTTGGGCTTCAGCCCTCTTGGTTTAAGCGGTTATATAAGCTGTCAATAAATGCTATAGCTGATTTTATCATCTTAAATACAACATTTTATCCGCAAAGTATTAGACATATTATAAAAATATCTAGAAACTGGCAAGATGCCAGTTCCACAGAAAAAGATATTTTTGTAAAAGATATTTTTGTAAAAGATATTTTTGTGGAATGGGCATCTTGCCCGTTCCAAAATTTGATTATAAAAACTTTTCCAAGATATATATTTGATAGTTTCAAACTAGATAAATCAGAATTAGCGCGAGTAATTAGTAAAAATTTATCTGAAATTTTTTATCAGAGAGCGCACAAACTATTTGAGATCGGAAAACTTGTAGCCCTTACATTATACATATTGTCCAGGAATTGTAACATAATTTTACAAATATGACTTTTATGACTTTTATGAACTCAAAGTCATGACTTTTATGAATTGACTTAAAAAAATACTTGTTTTAGCATCTTAAGTACGAAAAATGAAACTGGTAAGAACTTCTCATTCATTTTTAACATAGCTCAAACCAAAAATAAATCAGGAGAATCAACTATGGCTAGCCCATTCAAAGTAACAGAATTCGATTCAGGTAGATATATTACAAATGTCACCGCAGGAAAATTTAACGGCGACTCAACAACAGATTTAGCAACCATGGATTTGCTATCGACTCAAATTGGCATTTTGCCAGGAGACGGTACAGGTAAATTCAGCATTGGTAGCTACACCTCTACGGGAGAATTCCCCCTACGACTTTAGCAGCGCAGATTTCAATGGTGACGGCAAAACAGACTTATTAGCCACTACTTACACTACTGGCAAAATTGGAATTTTGTGGGGAGACGGTAAAGGCAGCTTTACTTCTTACACCAACTTTGAAGTGGGAGTACCATTTAATGTCATCTATCCGATCGACTTCAACGGTGACGGCAAAGTCGATTTAGCCCCCGTAGACTATACGAATAACAAAATTTTCGTCCTCTTGGGAGACGGTACGGGTAAGTTTAGCAAAGCCCAGGCTATTGATATCACAACAGATATCTCTTCCATCGCTTGGGCAGACGTAAACGGAGACGGCAAAATAGACTTAACCACTGTCAGTCAATACTCAACAAATATTTCCGTAAAATTGGGAGATGGTACTGGAAAATTTGGCAAATCTACCAATTTTAATCTAGGGAAATATCCCACCACAATTACAGCGGGAGATATCAACGGAGACGGCAAAACCGACATCGTATCAGCCAACTACTATTCCGACGACATTTCCATACTGTTTGGAGACGGGAAAGGCAATTTTGGCACAGCAACCAGCTTTTTCGGAGGAATCGGCCCTTCGTCAATTCAAGTATTAGACTTTAATGCTGATAGCAAAAATGATTTAGTAGTCGGAGATTTGCTCTCAAACTTTATTTTGTGGGGAGACAACACTGGCAAATTCAACACTTATACCGACATTCCTTGGACGGGATTTAATCCTGTATATGCCGACTTTAATGGAGATAAAAAACCTGACATTGCCGGCAACTATCTTGGCAATGTAAGAATTTTAATCAACGATACCAGTCCCCTTACCGACACATCAAAACCAGCACCTACGCCCACTCCCGCCCCGACTCCAACACCGCCACCACCGCCAACACCTGGAACATCTGCTGGTTTTACAATCACTCCGATATCGGGATTAAAAACTACAGAAGCAGGGGGAACGGCAACATTTACCGTCAAACTCAATAGCAAGCCAACTGCTACTGTAGCCCTAGGTTTAAGTAGTTCCGATAAAACAGAAGGAACAGTCTCTCCAGCTTCTCTGAATTTCAATCCTACCAATTGGGAGACTCCGCAAACTGTAACGGTAACAGGAGTTGACGACAAGGTAAATGACGGCGATAAAATTTACACAATCATTACCCAACCCGCTGTTAGTGCTGACAAAAAATACGACAAACTAAATCCGTCTGATATCACCCTCACTAATACCGCCAGCATTACTCCAACTCCAACTACAATTCCTCCAACTCCAACTACAATTCCTCCAACTCCAACTACAATTCCTCCAACTCCAACTCCACCAAAACCAATTCCAATTCCAATTACTACTCCAACACCTGGTGGAATCACCGTCAGCCCAACAACCGGATTAAAAACCACAGAATCAGGCGACAGTGACTCATTTACGGTCAAACTCAATAGCCAACCCACCGCTAATGTCAGCATCGGCTTAAGTAGTTCCAATACAGTAGAAGGAACTATTTCCCCAGCCTCTCTCACCTTCACTCCTACCGATTGGAATCAAGCCCAAAAAGTCATAGTAAAAGGTGTTGATGACAAGATAGTAGATGACGATAAAAAATACACAATTGTCACCGCCCCTGCTGTCAGCACCGATCCAAAATACAACAACCTCAATGCAGAGGATGTCAGCGTCACCAACGCCGAAACTAACCGCCCACCCGTGTTAAACAAAAGCAAGGAAACTACTCCCTGGTACTACGACAGCCCGATAGTTAAAAAATCATCCAAATTTGAGTTTACGGTTCCCGAAAAGGCATTTATAGACCCAGATTCTGGTGACAAGTTAACTTACTCAGCCACTTTAGAAAACGGTCAACCTTTACCGAGTTGGATTACTTTTAATCCTACTACCCGTACTTTCAGTGGCGACATTACTAAAGGGAGGTCTCTGGATATTAAGTTGACCGCAACCGACACTTCCGGTGCGAGTGCGAGCGATTTTATCAAGTTAGTAGTCACTAAAAATGGTGTGGTTGTTGATGGTTATATTGCGGGTGCGACTATCTTCTTTGATGCCAACAAAAATGGAGTCAAAGATGCTAGCGAACCATTTTCGACGACTGATGCTAAAGGGGAATACGAACTCGATATCCCGGACAGTTTTGATACGAACAAAAATGGCAATTTTGACCCTGAAGAAGGTAATTTAGTTGCTTTTGGGGGGACGGATGTTTCGACGGGCTTGCCACTGACAACTCCTGTTTCAGCACCGATAGATTCCACTGTTGTCACGCTATTAACTACTTTAGTTACTGATTTGACGGCTGGGGGAATGTCGCAGACTGAAGCTGAGTCAAAGGTTAAATCTACTCTGTCTATTCCTGCGGGAGTTGATTTACTGGACTTAGATCCGATCGCATCTACGGCCAAAAATGAGCCTGGTGGTGTCGAAACTCTAGTCGCGATGACAAAAGTCCAAAACGTCGTCACCCAAACCACGAGCTTAATAGACGGTGCATCTGGGGCGGATAATGGTGCAATTACCAAAGCTGTTGTTGCAGCAATTAACAGTAAAATTAAATCCGGCGGTTCCCTGGATTTGACGGATGCAGCACAGGTAGAAGGCATTATCCAGCAATCTATTGCTAACGTCAAACAAGTTGATAGCAATCTCGACGCTGAAAAACTTTCCAAAATTTCCTCGCAAGCAGCGAAGGTAATGGTTGAGGCTAATCAGCAGATAGATCAGGTGAAATCTAACTCTTCACCTGAGTCTATTGCCTCGGAAATTGCCAAAGTTCAAAAGGTGGCTTTAGGTGAAAGTGCGATCAAACTGGAAGCAGTCGGTGTTGCGATTCTCACAGGCGATGTTAACCCTTCCACAACTTCTACTACACTTCTCGGTTTTGAGGGCAAAAATCTGGTAGGTACTGATGATAACGATACTTTACTAGGTGCTAGCGGTAACGATTTCATCAGTGGCAGAAAAGGCAGTGATTCCCTCGATGGTGGTGCCGGCGATGACAGCATTTACGGTGGCAAGGGACTCGATACGCTGACAGGTAACAGTGGCGATGATATCCTATTTGGAGGCCGTGGTGCTGACAGTTTGGATGGCGGTGCAGGCAATGACAGCTTGTATGGCGGCAAGGGAGATGATACTTTGCTTGGTGGTTTGGGAGATGATTTCCTGAGTGGTGAAAAGGGCAATGATTTTCTAATCGGCGGAGAAGGTAGCGATCGCTTTTTGTTAAATCTAGATAGTGGTATCGATACGATCGCGAATTTTGACACTGATAGCGATAAGATTATCCTTGGCAATGGCTTGAGCTTCGGACAGTTAGACATTACCCAGACTGCTAGTGGAAATGCGATCAAAATTGCTGCGACAGGCTCAGTGTTGGCAAATGTCAGTGGAGTCACCGGGCTGCTGCGAGCAAATGATTTTGTGGTGATTTAAAAGAGTGTTGACAGTTGACAGTTGACAGTTGACAGTTGATAGTTAACAACAACCGCAAGCATCTCATTTTTGTAAAAAGCATTTTTTCTTTGATTGAGTGCGAGCGTCCCCGCTCGCATATTGTACAATACGCGAGCGGGGACTATAAAAACTGAGATGCTCCCACAGCAACCTCTACCTGGAAGGAAGAGGATTGGAGTAATGAATCGTCTTCTGTTAATTTCTCCCTAAAACGAAGAGGCTTTCAACCAATTATTTCTGGTAATCAGCCGAGGGTAGGGGCTGGGGGCGAGATCCTCGGGCCCCACCTTTTTAATAAAAAAATGTGTAACAATCAATAAATCTCGCAGTTAACACTGAAAACTCCCAATTTAAAACTATCTATGGCTCCTACAGTTTTGATTACAGGCGCTTCTCAAGGAAGTGGCAAGGCAACGGCACTGTTATTTGCCCGTCAGGGTTACGATGTGGTGATGGTGGCTCGGGAGCCGGAAAGATTGGCAGCAGCAGCGGCTCAGGTGCAGCGTGAAGGCACTTCGGCTGTCGCGATTGCGGGGGATGTTGGTGACATTCAACAAGTGCGGGCGATCGTCCAAAAAGCCCTGGATACCTGCGGAAACATTGATGTTTTGGTGAATAATGCTGGAATTTGTCTCGCAGGGGCGATCGAGCAAACCACCTCCGAAGATTGGCAGCAATTAATGAATACCAATTTTTGGGGCTGCGTTAACACAATTCAAGAACTTTTGCCACATTTTCTCGATCGCAAAACGGGTACAATCGTCAATGTTGGTTCCATTGGTGGCAAAATGCCCTTACCTCAAATGACTGCATATTGTGCCAGTAAGTATGCAGTAACGGGTTTGACAGAAACTTTGCGATTGGAATTGGCGCCCCAAGGAATTCATGTTTGCGCCGTACATCCGGGTTTGATCAACAGCGATTTTTTGGAAAGAGCTCAATTTCGCGATCGAGACGAGCCCGCAGTCGAATTGCGCCGCCAACAAATGAGTGAAATGCTGAAATCTGACTGGGCAAATCAGCCGGAAGATATTGCTAAAGCTATCTGGGATGCAGTGAAGAATCAGCGTGCAGAAGTCACAGTCGGCCCTGCTTTCTTGGCATCGGAAGCCTATCGCTTATTCCCCGGTTTGATGCAGTGGGCAATGGAAAAGGGCAAGTTATAATTAGTCAGTAGTCATTATTAGTATGGCAGGGTAAATTTATTGTCGTCAGACAAATTAGGTACGTAGTTGCGCTTCAGCGCTCTTTGCTTATATATATAAAGAGCGAAAAATTAGGTACGTAGTTGCGCTTCAGCGCTCTTTCCGAATATATATAAAAAACGAAAAATTAGGTACGTAGTTGCGCTTCAGGTACGTAGTTGCGCTTCAGCGCTCTTTCCGAATATATATAAAAAACGAAAAATTAGGTACGTAGTTGCGCTTCAGCGCTCTTTCCGAATATATATAAAGAGCGCTGAAGCGCAACAACGTACCTTGATCCAATCTTTGTCGAGCAAACAAACTCAACCTCAAATATTGTACCAAGAATTCTTCTATAATTGGTATTATTAGTAGACGAGCAATTGCATTCATTTCCAGCGAGCAGAAAATCATCTGCGGTTTATGTATCAAAGTCAGATTTATTTAATTCAAGTCTAATAAGGTGCATATAGCATTTATCAGAAAGATGAGGTATGACTGTAAATGGAGTTTTTGATGCGACCTCGCTTACTATATCATAAATACTAAGAGGGCCCAAGCCCAACAACGTACCTCATCTTTCTAATAAGGTGCGTATTTCGCACCCTACACCTACAGATTAAAGCAGAGAACTAGCATTAATCAAACGCCCGTTTAAATCTGCCGGAGTCACATTCAACACAGTCCCCAACAAAGCATTAGTAAAACCGAATCTAATATTAGTAGCTTCCACACGCCCATTACGATCGGGATCGAGACTTTGCTGCGAGATGCCGCCCTTGGCTAACAAACTCGTTCCCCCCGAGATACTTCCTGGATCGAGTAACAGTAGTCTCGGATCGTTTAAACTATAACTCACTTGTTCAAAAGTGATATTGCTGCTGGTGAATGCCGTACTAATTCCGATTGAATCGCTAGACTTATCAAAATCGATAATTACGGCGTCAGGAACTTCATTTCCAACTAATCTAAGTCCAGCTTGATCGACTCTCAAAACAAAGACATCGTTGCCCGCACCTCCTTTGTAAACATCCACATCTCTGTCGCCAATTAAAGTATCGTTGCCGTCACCACCGACTAACAAATCAACACCTTGCCCCCCGCGCAGCAAATCATTTCCCACGCCGCCATCAACGAAATCACTATTTTTATCTCCCGTCAAGAAATCGTTTCCAGCTTCTCCCAAAACATCGTCATCAGCTTTGCCGCCGTAAATAGAATCATCGCCGGCACCGCCAAACAGACTGTCTTTACCATCGTTGCCGAAAATCCTTTCTGCATCTGACGCGCCCCTGACAGTATCATTGCCGCCCAGCATCCAAACTCCCCCAGGAAAACTGGCAAGTTGTCCCGGTGCAAGTGTAATATTTTCAGCAGTATTGTCTCCTACCAAGCGAGGGATGCCAGAATTATCGGGGGTGAGTACCATAGTTGTAAATTTTGTGCGATGTGATAATGGATATCTTGTAATATTCTACAGCTTGGCACAACCCGATCGCGCGATCGCACATTAAAATAAAAGTTAAAACTAGAGCCAATGCCAATTATCTTAGTTAAAGACTTAAGCAAAGTTTATCCCGTAGCGATTAAGGAACCGGGACTGAAAGGAACCATGCAGCACTTTTTTAAGCGCACTTACCGCAATATCAAAGCAGTTGAGGGCGTTTCTTTCAGTATCGAACCTGGTGAAGTGGTGGGGTTTCTCGGCGCTAACGGTGCGGGCAAAACTACGACGCTGAAAATGTTGACTGGTTTGATTTACCCGTCTGATGGTACTGTCACTGTGTGCGATCGTACTCCTTTCCGCCGCGAAGCAGCTTTTCTGCAAAGAATCACCTTAGTTATGGGGCAGAAACAGCAGTTAATTTGGGATTTACCCGTACTCGACTCTCTGCGAATCAATGCCGCAGTCTACGGCATTCCCGATCGAGATTACCGACAGCGAATTGGAGAATTGACAGAAATGCTGTCACTAGAAGGCAAATTAAATCAGGCGGTACGCAAGCTGTCTTTAGGCGAGCGAATGAAAGCGGAATTGATGGCCGCGCTGCTACACCAACCGGAGGTATTATTTTTAGATGAACCGACTTTAGGTTTGGATATCAACGCACAGTTTAGTGTCAGGCAATTTCTGCGAGAATATAACGAGCGCTATCAAGCAACTGTGCTTTTGACAAGTCACTATATGGCTGACATTACGGCTTTATGCAAGCGTGTTTTGTTAATCCATGAAGGGCAATTAGTTTATGATGGCAGTTTGGACGGATTGCTCGACAGGTTTGCACCTTACCGAGAAGTCCAGGTAAAATTAGCCGAACCGCTAGCAAAAGATAGCGCTTTTGCTTACGGCGAGGTAGAATCTATTGAAGGTAATTCAGTCCGGTTTTTGGTCAAAAGGGAGGAGCTGACGGCGAGCGTGTCGAAGATTTTAGCCCAGTTGGAAGTGATAGATTTGACTGTCACAGATCCGCCAATTGAAGAGGTAATCGGTCGAGTTTTTCGCACGGGAAAAGTGTAGAGTTCCCCCAGATTACCTAAAAAGCAAGGTGTTTTATTCTCAAGATAAAGATAGGTACGTTGTTGGGCTTCAGCCCTCTTTCTATATACGCCGAAAGAGGGCTAAAGCCCAACAACGTACCTTTACCTATAATTTTTTTAGTGAGATTGATATGAAAAGAATCATCAGAATTGCTAAAACTTTGCTACTGACTTACTACGCTTATATGCTCGAATACCGGGCAGAATTGTTTTTGTGGGCCCTGTCGGGAGCTTTGCCGTTTATCTTGATGGGCGTGTGGATGCAAGCATCAGAAAGTGGTCAGTTTGGGCTAAAGGCGATCGACTTTGCCCGTTACTTTTTGGCAGCTTTCATTGTCCGACAAACTAATGTTGTTTGGGTGATTTGGGAGTTTGAAAAAGAAGTAGTCCAAGGCAAGTTATCTAATAGATTGTTGCAGCCTCTAGATCCAGTATGGCATCACTTCGCATCTCATGTTTCCGAAAGGTTTGCGAGGCTACCTTTTGTATTCGGATTAGTGCTGCTGTTTTTTGCACTTTACCCACAGTCTTTTTGGGTGCCGAGTTTGGGCAGGTTTTTGCTGTTTTCCTTGGTTGTCGTCTTGGCTTTTTGCTTGCGGTTCCTGATCCAGTATACCTTTGCGCTGTTTGCTTTTTGGATAGAGCGCGCAAGTGCGATCGAGCAATTTTGGTTCTTGATTTACCTGTTTTTATCGGGAATTATCGCACCGTTAGAAGTGTTTCCCCCAGCAGTGCGCGCAGTGGTTTTGTGGACTCCGTTTCCTTATTTGATTCATTTTCCTGCTTCAATTTTGATCGGATTGCCCGTTGATGTTGGCCGTGGTTTGTTGGTGATGCTGGGTTGGGGTGTGGTGTTTTTTGTGTGGAATCGCTGGCTGTGGCGGCAGGGTTTAAAACAGTATTCCGGTATGGGAGCTTAAACAGTTGACAGTTGACAGTTGACAGTTGACAGTGAAGAATTGACAGTTGACAGTTGGCAATTGACAGTTGAGAGGGGACTATTGACAGTTGACACTTGACAGTTCATAGTGGATATTTAGCGAACAATCTCGGGCACTATCAACTATCAACTATCAACTGTCAACTATCAACTATCAACTGTCAATGACTGATAACTCACCACTCAAAAATAAATCTTTTGCGTTTGCCGTCCGAACGGTAAACCTATATAAATACTTGTTTTTCAATAAAAAAGAATATGTATTGTCAAAACAACTACTACGATCTGGAACAGCTATCGGTGCATTAGTTAGAGAAGCAGAACAAGCAGAAAGCAAAGCCGATTTTATTCATAAACTAGCGATAGCCCTCAAAGAAGCCCACGAAACTGAATACTGGATATTGCTACTTCGAGAAACCGATTATCTCACCCCAAAAGAAAGCGAATCAATCTTAAACGACCTAAAAGAACTCCTAAAACTACTAACCAGCATCATCAAAACAACCAAACAAAAACTCAATGACAGTTGACAGTGAGCAGAGGGACTGTTGACAGTGAACAGATGGACAGTGGATATTTACCGAACAATCTCCTGCCCTGTGAATTATCAATTATCAACTGTCAATTATCAACTGTCAATTATCAACTGTCACCACACCTCATGCAAAAATGCAATCGCCACCATACGACAATTGCATAAAAGTTAACTTTTTGTATCCATACATACAAAAGTTTACAAAAAATTCTTATATTAATAAAACCAACGACGGATAAACGAGATAAAAGAGATTCTAATGACAGCCAAAAAAAATCTGATTGTAATTGGCAATGGTATGGTAGGTCACAAGTTCCTAGAGTTAATGGTGAGCTCGGATGCTGCCAAAAACTGGAATTTAATTACTTTTTGTGAAGAGCAGCGCGTTGCTTACGATCGCGTAAACCTCAGCGGATTTTTCTCTGGGAAAACGGCGGGAGATTTATCTCTAGTTGCACCGGGATTTTATCAAGAAAATGGTATTCAAATTCACATCGGCGACAAAGCAGTCGCCATCAATCGCGAACAAAAAACTGTCTCTTCAGCCAACGGTTTAGAAGTTCCCTACGACAAACTTGTACTCGCTACGGGTTCCTATCCATTTGTACCGCCTATCAAAGGCAAAGACGCGGCTGGTACTTTTGTTTACCGGACAATTGACGATTTGGAGGCGATGTCAGATTATGCTAAAAATTGCAAAATAGGTGTAGTAATTGGCGGCGGTTTGTTAGGCTTGGAGTGCGCTAATGCTCTCCAAAATATGGGTTTAAAAACTCATGTGGTTGAGTTTGCGTCGCGGCTGATGCCCGTGCAAGTTGATGAGGTTGGTGGTGCGATTCTCCGTAACAAAATTGAGGAGTTGGGGGTTTCGGTTCACACTAGCAAATCTACCACCGAAATTGTCAGCGAAGATGGCAAAGTTACTAAAATGCTGTTTGCTGATGGTTCGGAATTGGCAACGGATATGATTGTGTTTTCTGCTGGTATTCGCCCCCGAGATGAAATTGCCCGAGGTTGCGAGATTGCAGTGGGAGAACGCGGCGGTATTATAATTAATGATAGCTGCCAAACTTCGGATTCTGATATTTATGCGATCGGCGAATGTGCACTTTATCAAAATCGCATCTACGGTTTAGTTGCCCCTGGTTATACAATGGCTGGCGTAGCAGCAGATATTTTGAGCAGCGCTGCGGATGACGGGCAAGATGCCCGTCCCACTAGCACTTTCACTGGTGCGGATATGTCCACAAAACTGAAACTTTTGGGTGTGGATGTGGCGAGTTTTGGTGATGCTTTTGCGAATTCTGCCGGTGCTAAAGAGATTGTTGTTGCTGACAATTTCCAAGGCACTTACAAGAAATTAGTTTTAAATCAAGATGGTAGCCGAATTTTAGGCGGTATTCTCGTCGGAGATGCTTCTGCTTACGGCACTTTGCTGCAATTCATGCAAAATGATATTGCTTTGCCGCCACATCCAGAAGATTTGTTGATGCCACCGCGCGAAGGCGGAGCACCTGCTGGTTTTGGTGTGGAGAGTCTGCCGGATTCTGCTCAAATTTGTTCTTGCAATAATGTCAGTAAAGGGCAGATTTGTGAGGCGATTCGCGATCGCAATTTAACTGATGTCGGCAGTGTCAAGAAATGCACTCAAGCTGGTACGGGCTGCGGCGGTTGCGTGCCTTTGGTGACGGACATCTTTAAGTCGGAGATGAAGAAAGCCGGGTTTGCGGTCAAAAATCATCTCTGCGAACATTTTGAGTATTCCCGTCAAGAATTGTACCATTTGGTGCGCTCTCAAGAGCTGAAAAGCTTTGATGAGACGATCGCCAAACACGGCAAAGGGCACGGCTGCGAAATTTGCAAGCCTGCTGTGGCTTCGATGCTGGCTTCTACTTGGAACGACCATATTCTAGAGAAGTCTCACGTCGGTTTGCAAGATACCAACGATTACTATTTGGCAAACATTCAGCGCGACGGTACTTATTCGGTGATACCGCGCATCCCGGGTGGAGAAATTACGCCGGAGAGGTTGATTGCTTTGGGAGAAGTTGCCAGGGATTTTGGGCTTTATACTAAGATTACTGGCGGACAGCGGATCGATTTGCTTGGTGCTCGGGTGGATCAGTTGCCGCATATTTGGCACCGCTTGATTGATGCGGGATTTGAGTCTGGACACGCTTACGGTAAGGCTTTGCGGACTGTCAAATCTTGTGTTGGTAGCACTTGGTGCCGCTTTGGGGTGCAGGATTCGACGAGTTTGGCGATCGAGGTTGAGTTGCGCTATCGCGGTTTGCGATCGCCCCACAAGCTCAAGTCTGCTGTCTCTGGCTGCACTCGCGAATGCGCGGAAGCTCAAAGCAAGGATTTTGGGATTATTGCTACTGAGAATGGTTGGAATTTGTACGTGTGCGGTAACGGCGGGATTAAGCCGCAGCACGCGGTTTTGCTGGCGGCGGATATCGATAAGGAAACTTTGATTAAGTATATCGATCGCTTTTTGGTCTTGTACATTCGCACGGCGGATCGTTTGGAACGTACCGCTACTTGGTTGAACAAGCTTGAGGGCGGTATTGAATACTTGAAGCAGGTGGTAATTGAGGATTCTCTGGGCATTTGTGCTGAGTTAGAGGCGCAGATGGAGCATTTGGTGAATACTTATCAATGCGAGTGGAAAACGACGATTGAAGACCCGCAAAAGGTGCAGCGATTCCAGCATTTTGTGAATTCCGATTTGCCAGATCCGAGTATTGTTCGTGTCGAGGAACGGGGACAAAATCGCCCTGCTTACGAGGATGAAAAGGCTCTAGCTGGAGTTTCGGAATAATTCCAAGCGTGTCAACTTGAACTTAAACCTATTGTCAGCTTGATTGTTTTAGGCAAAGCCCCGGATCCCCCCTAACCCCCCTTAAAAAGGGGGGGACAGGAGTATTATCAAAATTCTCCTAACCCCATTAAAAAAAGGGAGGAACAGGAGTATTATCTTGCGTCCCCCTTAAAAAGGGGGATGCGAGGGGGATCGATGCTCCCAGACAAACGAGAGCGCTCGTAGGTTTTAGCCAATTGTTGATAGGATGAAAGCCGTAGACTGGGAATGAGATTAGTCGTATTAAATTAACAGGAAAAAAATGGTTCAATCATTACAGGTTTCCGATACAGTAACAACTTGGGTAGATGTGTGCTCCCTGGATGCGATCGCCCCAAATACAGGAGTTTGTGCTTTGGTGGCTGGGGAACAAGTGGCTGTTTTCCGAGTGGGAAACGGGGATGAACTGTATGCTTTGAGCAATTACGACCCGTTTAGCAAGGCTTTTGTGTTGTCCCGAGGACTTGTGGGCGATCGCAGCGGCACTCTAAAAGTTGCTTCTCCGATTTACAAGCAGAATTTTAGCTTGGCTACTGGCCAGTGTTTGGACGATGAAACGGTAACAATTCCGACTTTTCGGGTTCGGGTTGCAGGCGATCGCGTCCAAGTAGCAGCTAGCTAGATTCAACGCCCCAATTGTTCGAGATCCATCCGCCAACACCCAACATTCCGATTGGGTGGTGGCGGATTTTGCATTGGGGCGCGATCGAGCCACTGGTTTTGCTATAAAATAGAGTCGATCGGCTGCATACTACAATCTGGATCGGACAGCGGTAGAAATCGCATCTACAGTCAAACTTTCGTCCGCCTGCACGGTGTAAAGAAGATAGCGTAATTTCAACCACTCGGTTTTCAATCCGCTATACAAGCGGGTTTTGTATCTATAGAAGCCGTTTCAACCGCGAGCGTCTTATTTCAGATTTTCAATCCAAACAAACTTTAGGGGGTAGGATATCACTATGTTATTAAAAAAACTTGTTGTCGAAAATAATCCCCAGACAGTGGCAGAGTTAATCGACGCACAACTCAAAACAGGTCAACTGACTGGGGCCGAACTCCAAACACAAGTTTTCGGCCAGCACTGGCGAGATGAATCTTTGCACGAATTCCTCCGAGAAATTGCAGCCAAGCTCGACAAAGAAACAGCGAGCGAAGTTATAGAATATTTGATAACTCAAAATGGTCAACAAGAAAAATTTATTAATTTATTTTTAGCAGCAGAATGCCTATCAAGAGTTAAAAATGGCATCAATGAAACAACAGAAAAAAAACTGTTAAACGCTTTAAAAAAGTTATCGCAATACGGTACGGTTTTTCTGATTCTTTATCAAAGCGCTGAAGAATTGCAGGAAACTTATCAAATTCGCTATCGATCGATCGCCGCGATCGCCCAAACTTGGAAAAACGACCCGCAAACCCTGCCTTGGCTCAAAATACTAGCACACTCCAGCGACAGCGGCGAAGTCCGCGCCACAGCAGTCAAAGCCATAGCCTGCGGTTGGCCTGACGAACCAGAAATTTACCTGATGCTCAAAAACCTCGCTAAATCCGATCGAAGCTGGGCAGTGCGATCGGCTGCAATCGAAGAAATGGCTTCTGGTTGGCCCTCTAACAGCGATACCTTGCCGCTGCTGGCGGTTCTGGCTCAGTCCGATCGCAGTCCCGCAGTCCGCACCTGCGCCCTGGAACAGTTGGCCTCTCGTTGGCCCGATCGCACAGATACCTTGCTGCTGCTGAGAACGGCCGCCGAATCCGACGAAAATTTGGGAGTGCGAGTCGTAGCGTGGCAAGAAATAGCCAGAGGTTGGCACAGCGTTTTAGGCACGGTGTCCCAGCTTCAAAACCTTGCCCAGACAGGAAGTTCTACCCTGCGAACAGTAGCGGTGCGGGAATTGGCAGCGGGTTGGCCCGCCGATGACGAGGTTTGCTTGCTGCTGAAAACCCTAGCCACCTCCGACAGCAACGAAGAAGTGCGAACAGCGGCGATCGAAGAATTGGCCTCGCGCTGGCCGGGCGAACCAGATATTTACCCGCTGCTGAAAAGTCTCGCCCAGTCCGACGCGAGTTCCACCGTCCGGCAGGCAGCAGTCCAAGGAATTGCCTCTGGCTGGCCATCTAACCCCGAAACTCTGGCTTTTTTGCAAAATATAGCTACGAGCGATCTCGACGCCGAACTGCGCGAAATAGCCTTGCAACAAATTGCCTCCTGTTGGCCCGACAGCCCAGAGACACTGCCCCTGCTGCAAAAAATTGCGAACTCAGATGATTATTGGACTGTGCGGCAAGTGGTAGTAGTAGCCGCAGCCACCTTACCGTCAGCCAGTCTCGAAGTCTTTGAATGGTTGAAAATTCTGGCTGAATCAGACAGACACATCAACGTCCGAGAAACTGCGGTGGAACAGATAGCAAGAGGCTGGGGACACCGGGGCGAGACGCTGCCTTTTCTCAAACAACTGGCGGAGTCGGAGCCCAATTCTCACTTGCTGAGCGTGCTGGTGCGAGAAATAGCGCGGGGATGGCCGCAAGAGCCGGAAACCTTGTCTTGGTTGAAAATTCAGCTTGATGCTGGGGATGAGGAGGTGCGTGAGGTGGCGGTGCAGGAACTTGCTCGCAATTGGCCCGATGGTGCTGAAACTTTGCGGATGTTGGAGGCTAAAGCAGAGGGCGATGAGAGTTCGGCTGTTAGGAAAATTGCTTTGCAAAAGTTAGCCCGGGGGCGGACAAATGAGTCTCAAACTTTTGAGTGGCTGAAAATTAGGGCCGAGCAGGATGATGATTCGCAGGTGCGGGCGATCGCTCTGGTAGAGTTAATTCGGGGATGGAAGGACGAACCGGGAATGTTTGAGTTTTTGCGCCACAGAGCTCTTACCGATGCCTACGATAGAACAGGTTCTTTTGCTTACAATCCCCGGTTTACAGCACTCGAAGCAATTATCGAACATTATCCCGAAAATGAGGAAACTTTGCGATTGGTGCGATCGCTCGCAGTTTCCGACGTAGACGAGCAAGTGCGGGCTTTAGCGGGCCGCCAACTGGCGAGTCAAGATTGGTAATTGGTTGGCTGGTGGAGGAATAGTGCGATCGGGCTATTTATAACGGTGCTCAGAAAGATGAGGTATGTTGTTGGGCTTGGGCCCTTCTTAGTTTAGTGGTTATATGAGCTGTCAGTTATACCTCATCTTTTTGAGAAAGGCTATATATTGATTTTGCCGCACGATTGATGTTGATTCTTGTACCGAATTGATGTTGATTTTTCCACGCGAGCGGCGAGCGATGGGTATTTTTCCACGCGAGCGATGGGTATTTTTCCACGCGAGCGATGGGTATTTTTCCACGCGAGCGATGGGTATTTTTCCACGCGAGCGGGGACGCTCGCACTGTGCAATTTCCGGCGATTTTTGCCAATTTTGATCCGCGAGCGATGGGTATTTTTCCACGCGAGCGGGGACGCTCGCACTGTGGGATTTCCAGCGATTTTTGCCAATTTTGATCCGCGAGCGATGGGTATTTTTCCACGCGAGCGGGGACGCTCGCACTGTAGGATTTCCAGCGATTTTTGCCAATTTTGATCCGCGAGCGATGGGTATTTTTCCACGCGAGCGGGGACGCTCGCACTGTAGGATTTCCGGCGATTTTTGCCAATTTTTCCACGCCGTCCCTGGCACTCAATCCAATTTGCAATTAAATGAGGTAAATCAATGTCATTGAAACAAGATTTTATTCAATTACCACTCCCCAAGAATATCCATTTTATAACATTCGTTACCTGGGAAAGACTAGAACTAACTCCACCGGCTCGACAAGTTGTTCTAGATTCTACCTTGCACTTTCACAACCAAAGATATCAACTATTCGCTGCCGTTATTATGCCAGATCACGTACATCTTTTGCTTCAGCCTTTTCCGAAGTCTGATTCTCAAGACTGGTCAATTGGAAGCTTGCTTCATAGTCTTAAAGGTTTCAGTTCAACCGAGATTCCTAAAGTAATGAAGCATATCGGTAAAGTTTGGCAAGATGGGCGACACGCGGAAATTATTAACAGCCACCAACATTTTATCAATACCTGGGAATATATTAAACAAAATCCTGTCAAAGCTAACTTATCAGATACACCTGAAAAATATCCTTTTTTCTGGGAAAACAGCTAATCTGACGACAAAAAGTGCTGTCCCCGCTCGCGGCCCGGGGTGAAACACGCGATCGCAAAAAAACAGTGCGAGCGTCCCCGCTCGCGGGCTTTCGAGAAACTCGCGGGCTTTTGTGTACGCAGAAACAGTGCGAGCGTCCCCGCTCGCGTGTACAATACGCGAGCTCCGGAAAGCACTCTAAATGCAAAACTGAGATGCTCCCTATTCATTCCCACAAAAGGGCGATCGCAAATCGCACCGCTTCCCCCATCATCGAACAGCGAATACTCGCCGACGCCGTTTTCTCCCACCTCAACAACTGTTCCCGAAAACCCGCGTCTTGCTTGGCCCGCTCCACGATCGCCTGACTGATTACTTTCTTCTGAATCTGCTCTGTCGGAACACCTTCCTGCTTCAAATAATCCAACAACCGCTGTACGCTTTCAGAGAATTTATCCGGCGTCTGAGACATCAAAATAAACGAAATTTGGCGCACCATTCGCTCGTAGATTTCCTGTCTTCTGAGCAACACCTCTTTTGGGAGCGGCCTTGGTGGCTGCGGTGTTGCTGACTCCTCCTGCGAACCGTTATCCGCAACAGCCAATCCCAGCAAAATCAAAATTTCAGCGCCCTTAGCTAAAACCTTTTCCAACATATCTGGATAAAGCGCCAATATGCGATCGCCCAAAATCTTACCATTCACCAAACGGTTCGCGCTCAGCCGCAGTAAATTTTGCTCTCGGGCAGACTCAAAAAATTGAATGTTCAACTGAAGTTCGCAACTCTCTAACTCCACCCGACGCACCGTAAACACCAAAGCCTCCCAATTAGGAAACTCACCAAAACACACCTCCACAATCGAACTTTCCTCGTGATACTGCTGTCCCAATTCCCCAGACTCAAAATCGCGATCGACCGGAAAGCGATTTGCCACAACTTTCGCAGTATAATCAAAGTCAGTAAAAACATAACGACAGTTAACTTTAGACAGCTCGACATCTTGAACCTGCCAATTTTGAATGCAGCACCCCGTAAGCTGCGCCCCCTCCAAATCCGTCCGAATTAAATGGCACTCAATCAAACAAGCTTCTCTTAAATCCGCTTCAGCCAACATCGAATCCACCAAATAAGCGCCGCTTAAATCAGCTTTCCGCAAATCAGCACTGCGTAAATTAGCCTCGCTCAAATCCGCCCGCAGCAAATACACTTCTTGCAAGTTAGCTCGCAGCAAAAGCGCCTGCTTAAAACTCGCTTTCAATAAATAAGCACCCGCCAGATTCGCTCGACTCAAATCAGCCCGATCCAGCACCGCCTCAGTCAAATCCGCCCCCGCCAGCACAGCTCGGTGCAAGTCAGCGCCCGTCAGATTTGCCGATCGCAAAATCGCACCATTCAAGTCAGCTTCAATCAAATTTGCACCGCTCAAAATTGCCGATCGCAAATTCGCTTCCACCAAATGCGCTTCCCGCAAATTAGCACCCGTCAAATTCGCACCAACAAGACTCGCGCGGTTGAGATTCGCCTCCATCAATTCCGCCCCCATCAACTGCGCGCCGTCGAGTTTAGCTTTTTCTAAATTAATTTGGTCAGATTTAACTCCTTGAAGATTAGCACCGCCCAAATCCGCCTCGCACAGCGCCGCCCAATTAAGATCTGCTGCTTCCAAACAACCAAGACGCAAATCTGCTTTCGCAAGATTTGCTCCGCTCAAATTTGCCCCAGTCAGATTCGCCCCAGCCATCCCCGCACTGCGGAGATCCGCGCGGCGCAAACAAGCCCCAATTAACTTAGCATTGCTCAAAAAACACCAGCTCAAATTAGCACCCGTCAAGTTAGCACCAGTTAAGTCTATTTCTCGAAGGTTGACACCGCTTAAACTAGCACCGCTGAGGTCAATATGAGCAAAGTTACGCTCTCCCTCTTGGTAGCGCTGTAAAAATTCCTGTATTTGCATTCGCAGGGGAAGGGGAAGGTAAAAAACAATTTATAGTCGGGTAAAATAACAGTTATCTCGTTTGTAGTGAGGACTTCAGTCCTCGGATTTTATGCGGACTGAAGTCCTCACTACAGGGAGCCTCTGAGTTTTGCATTTGTAGTGCGAGCGTCCCCGCTCGCGTGCTTTATAAAGCACGCGAGCGGGGACAGCACTGAAAGAAAAAATGCTTTTTGCAAAAATGAGATGCTCCCTCACTACAAACCTATTTGATTGCGAGCTATCTACCGGACATCAGAGGATTCAGAAATGGCATTGACTCTATAATCTTAGAGAAATCTCTGCAATTCCTGTTGCAAATACTTTGCCCATTTAGTTGCTAGAGGAACTTCTGTAAAAGGAACCTGCACCGCCGCAGTATCTTTTAACAGAAATTCTATGGCGATCGCTTTTCCAGAATTCGGCGGCGATTCTAAATCTACCACAGCACCGTTAACTAACAACCGCAGCGACTGCACATTTTTCAACGAAAAACTTTGCAAATTCACAGGGCCGCTGCGAGTAGGTTTCCCCCAAGTCAAACAGTCTTCTTGCTGACCGAGTACAGCATAAATATCGTATTTTGCCTTAGCGAATTGTTCCGCCCAGACGCGATACGCTTCTAACTTTTGATACTCGTTCCATCCAGCCCAAGCCAGAGCAATAAAAAGTGCCAGCAGCGGCAGCCACATTAAACCTCTTTCCATGCAATATCCTTTTCATTCAGTTGACAGTTGACAGTTGACAGTTGACAGATGAGGGCGACCTCTACCTAAAAGGAAGAGGATTGGAGTAATGAATAGTTTTCTTTTAATTTATCCGGATCGGGGAGAGGCTTTAAACCAATTATTTCTGGTAAAAAATACTCCCGGTTTTGTTTGCCATCTCCTCTCATGATACAATTGATTGAACTCCTCAAACTTGCTCGGCAATTTAAACTAGAAATTATACCAATTTGCGATCGCACGGGCAGCCCCCACCACCACATACCAAAGGCCCGCCCGCGAGTTATCCAGCAGCCGCCACCCGTAAAACTGGCGATCGCACTGAAAATTGGGTTATTGTGGTGAACAAGCCTTCCCTAAACGGACGATCGGCCATGAAAAAGTTTTTCCTTTTGTGCTTATTTTTAATCGGGCTCGGCTGGGCGATTTCAAATTTCCCAGGACTGGCTACTCAAGGCACTTACGACTCGATTGTGCTGGATTTCCGCGAAGATATCGGTGCTGCCCAGATTGCCAAAGAAGTAAATGCGATCGCCCAACAGTACCAAATATCACCCCAACTCAACAGCGAATTCTCAACATCAGATAATGTGTATGTTGTCAAGGGCGATCGCACTTTGCTAAACGCCCTGAGAAAATCAAATTTGGCTAAAGATACCGAATACATTGAACCGAACTACGTATACAGCGCTTTCGAGATTCCCAACGACCCCATGTATACCAAGCAGTGGAATCTTCGCAGCATCAACGTAGAATCTGCCTGGAACGAAACCAAAGGCAGCGGTACAACAGTAGCGATAATTGACACCGGCATTACCCCCGTTGCCGACTTAAAAGAAACCAAATTTGTACCGGGCTACGACTTTGTAAACGATCGCGCCGAAGCCTACGATGACCACGGCCACGGTACTCACGTCGCAGGTACTGTCGCCCAATCAACTAACAACAACTACGGCGTCGCAGGCATCGCCTACGAAGCAGCTTTAATGCCGCTCAAAGTATTAGGCGGCAGCGGTGGCGGTACAGTTTCCGACATTGCCGAAGCAATTAAATTTGCAGCAGACAATGGCGCAGATGTCATCAACATGAGTTTAGGTGGCGGTGGCGAAAGTCAGTTAATGGAAGAGGCGATCGACTACGCCCACTCTAAAGGCGTTGTCATCATCGCAGCCGCAGGCAACTCCGGCGAAAGTTCCGCTTCCTATCCCGCCCGCTATCCCCACGTCATCGGCGTTTCTGCCCTCGGCCCCAACGAAGAAAAAGCCGATTATTCCAATTTCGGCGCCGGGGTTGACATTTCTGCCCCCGGTGGTTCTGAACTGGGCAAAATTCTCCAAAGTACGATCGACCCAGAAACAGGAAACGAAGTCTTTGAAGCCTACCAAGGCACCAGCATGGCTTCTCCCCACGTCGCCGGCGTAGCAGCCCTAATCAAAGCCTCCGGCATCACAGAACCAGACCAAATTCGCAGCATACTCTTGCAATCCTCGCGAAATGTCACAGAAGACCCCTTAAACCATTTTGGTTCGGGACATCTAGACGCAGGCGCAGCAGTTCAGCTAGCCCAGCGTGGACAAATCAACTTCCGCGACTTCTTCCGCTGGCTGCGCGACAACGGCTATCTCAGCCCCCGCTTCTGGATTGACGGCGGTGCAGTCGCCCTGTTGCCGAAAATTGCCATGGTGCTCGGTTCTTACCTGCTGGCTTTCATTTTGCGGAATTATTTCCCCTTCCAGTGGACTTGGGGCTTTTCCGGCGGCTTGATTGCTGGAAGTTCTGGCTTCTGTTTCCTCCGCAACTTGTTCGTATTTGACTTGCCGCAGTGGCCGATGAGAATCATGGGTAGTTCTATCCCCGAACTCGGCGGTGCAATTAACGGCAGCAGTATGCTGAATCCCTTATTTGCTAGCGTTTTAATTCCCGGGATTTTGATTGTTTTGCTGTTGGGACACAGAGAGTGGAAGTGGATCGCGATCGCAACTTCGATCGGCTTTGCTAGCTGTTTAGCAGTGAATGCTGTTCTCTCTCCCGCAGTTTGGGGATTGGGAACTGGTTTAGTAGCACAAACATTCTTGATTGTCAATGCTTTGTTGTGTTTTGGATTGGCACGTTTGGCTATTAAAACAGAGGCGCAGTCAGCATGAGTATTACAGTCAAAGGCGAAATTGAACGCAAAGGATTAGGCCCGGGCACTTGGGCTTTAATCGGCGAAGATGGGGAAACCTACGAACTTAAGGATGCTCCTTCTGAGTTGAAAAAAGCTGGTCTTAAAGTCAGCGTCAAAGGTGAAATCCGCAAGGATGTAATGACTTTTGCGATGATCGGCCCGGTGCTTGAGGTGCAGTCTTTCGATCTGTTGTAGGTCGATCGACTCGATCCAGCTTTCGATCAAAAAAAACCCCGGCCAAAATTGGCTGGGGTTTATTAATCAGGGTGCATCTACATAATTTAATCTCCGCTCCGACAGCACCACATTCAGGAAAATTTAGAAAATTTATTTCAGCAACTCGGTTTCTTCTCACATCTTGCACCATTCTCAAGAACGGGCAAGATGCCCGTTCCACAAAAGATGAATTTTCTTGTGGAACAGGCATCTTGCCTGTTCATAAAAAGGTAATTGAGAATGGTGCAAGATCTCAGTTTCTTTCAACATTTGTCGTAACCCAAGAGCAAAACTCCTAGAAACCGGGTTTCTGAGCTTATACTTCAGCCCTCAAACAGTCGCTACCTCTGGTTATATCTAATTTTTGCCAAAAAAAACCCGGCCAAAATTGGTCGGGAGTTAATTAATCAGGGTGCATCTACCAACTAAGCTTCCTCAGAATTCCAGCGCAATCCGGAAACTTACCTCAAATTTTTTCAGCATCAGCCTTAACACAAAAAAAACCCGGCCAAAATTGGCGCGGGAGTTAATTAATCAGGGTGCATCTACTAATTTAGTCTCCGGCGCGACAGTACCTCGTTCCGGACAGTTTGGGAAATTAGTCAGAGTTGATGGCTTGATATCGTTTCCGGTTGTATCGGAATTATTTAACCGCAGAGAGCGCAGAGGACACAGAGAGAGAAGATGGAGATGAATACAGGGCTATGCAATCGGATTTGATCTGAGGTGCGATCGACAAAAAAAACTCCCGGGCCAAAATTGGTTGGGAGTTAATTAATCAGGGTGCATCTACTAATTTAGTCTCCGGTAGCACCGTACCTCTTTCGGGATAGTTT
>NZ_JAEQCF010000056.1:0-31373 GCF_020738625.1 Microcoleus sp. PH2017_09_SFU_O_A | reverse complement strand
GCGTCACAAATACTGCAAAACTGTTCACCGCAATGATGGTTATATGTATGGGTTTTCCACTCTTGTCCGCTAAATCGGCGATTAGAGGCGTACCGATCGGAATGTCCCAACTGTGGGGCGAAGTTTAAGATTCCCGCGTTGTGGGCGGATGGCTGGTGTCAAGGAGGTTTTGTGAGGTTTAAAAAGATGGCGGAGTATCAGAAATATTGCTGATTCCTTGAGACAATAAAGTTCTGTATGCTTGCTGAGGATGAGTTGGTTCATCAGGATATTTGAGTTCTAGTAATTTTTCTGACAACATTGGATTAATAAAATGAGTCCTAATTGTTTCAGAACTGCGATTCAATAGTTCAGCTAATCTTTTGACAGTTAAATATCTTTCCGAGCAAAGTTTCAGAATCGTGTTTCTCATCAACTCTGGACTTGCCCGTTGCTTTTCTCGAACCGGAGCAGCTATTTCTAGTAAAAAGAAATTTTCATCATTATGCACGGAGCTTGACTCATTATGCACGGAGCTTGAGTAATTATGCACGGAGCTTGACTCGTTATGCACGGAGCTTGGCTCATTATGCACGGAGCTTGGAATCAAGGAAAGTAAATCAGGTTGACTTTTATTTGGTAGAGCGTACTGAGTTCCGCGACCACGACCAGAGCGCTCTAACCAACCATTATTTACGAATTGCTTGAGACATTCCCCTATATCTCTGGGATGTTCTCGACTATAACACTGAATGTCAGCATTGCTAATTTCTCCTGATTGATGTGCCAGTATCAAAATAATCCGCTCTAATTCGGTCAATTCGCAATAGTCATCTCCCACAATTTCCCTTAACTCTGTTTCGACATTTTCGGGAATCATGCTCACCATTGGTAAAGCAACCAAAGTCATCTCTAACTCTAATTTCTCTGATACCAAAGGAAACCATTGCTGCTCTATCCATGCGCGGATCATCTTTCTAAAGCCCGATCCTGCTTTTTCTCCTAAGCCAAGCATTTGAAACATTTTTTGCAAATTAGGATTGCGAGGATCGCTAACGCCGCCTTCGTAAAGCTGCTGAATAGAAATTCTCAGACGACCCGGATTGGAAAACGAAAAACCATTTTTATACTTGGTAATTTTTAAAGGGCGAGTAGATTGATAATCGGCATGAATAAGAGTATTGACCAAAGCCTCTCGCAATGCTTCATGGACATGAGTTTCGCCACGACGTATGGCATCTTTGTCGAGTTGGAAAGGAACTTCTAAATCATTAACTACACGAGTATAAACACGATAGTAAAAATTAAACAAGTTAGGTTCCCACTTGCCGTCAAGTGTTAGTCTGTAAGTCCATCGTGTTTCTGGATCGTCAGAAAGTTGCTCCTGATAATCAAGTTGGTAGTGAGACAGTGCATCTAAAATACTACGTTCGCGACCAAACATGAGCAAACCAGCAATAGTTAACCCTTCTTGACCCGTGCTGCGATCGCGACTCCATCCCCCTAACTGACGCAACAAATCCGAATCATGTAATGCCAGCCAAGGATGATCTGGTTCTCTAGAGCTAAACCGTTGACGAAAGGATTTTAATGTTTCTGTATCGATATCACTAAGGTCGAAACCTTCTAAAATTTGGATATCTTGAGGTGCATCACTGGCATCGCGCAACATTTGACGGATTTCAGCATCAGTGCAACGATAATCCCCTTCATAATTGCGTTTATATGTGCCTGTTAAGGGATTATTGTTAATATAAACTGGTCGCTGTGTCCGAGTCGCTCTTGGCACTTTAATAATGACTAACTTATTAGTTTCAATCTCTAGTTGTTCTAGATCGGAGTTAAAACAGATAGGAGTGCTGAGTTTTTGCAGATTGTTATGATTGTTCCAAAATTCTTTTAATAGTACACTGGGGTTACGGACACCTGAAATCTCGAACCCATTTCGATTTTCCGTGACACCTAGAACAATATAACCACCATCTGTATTGGCAAATGCTGATACTGTTTCCCAACTACTTTTGGGAAAACCACCGTCAGCAGACTTAAATTCAATGTCTTGGTCTTCTCCAAGGTTTATGCGATCGAGTAATGTTTCTAAATCCATTTCCTTATCTCTGAAGCAGGGTGAGTAAACTCCAGTTCTTTCTCATAAAGGCGTTTGAGCGCTGCCAGTATTTCAAAGCTCAAACCCACAGACCAACAAGAGTCGATCGCTGCCAGCGCGATTAAGTATGTTATCAGTGATAAATATTTTGTTACTATACATTAAGTCAGAGTCCTAAATGTCGTAGCCATAAGGCTTAAAAAACTATGGACACAACTGGACTCGAACCAGTGACCCCTACGATGTCAACGTAGTGCTCTAACCAACTGAGCTATGCGTCCTCACGAATTACCAATGTAGCAGAACATTAGATGGATTGTCAAGCATAAATATAAAATTTTTCAAGCCACCCACAGCCACCACCCTAATTCCCAACCCGCCAAATCTTCACAGTTCGATCGCCCGAACCGCTAGCCAAACACCCCGCATCAGCACTAAAGGCCACCGACAAAACCTCCCCCCCGTGTCCCGTCAGAAGTTCCAGCAAACCCCCCGTAGCCGTATCCCACAAATAAATCGAACCATCCCGACTCCCCGTCGCCAAAAACCCACCATCCCGGCTTAACGCCACACACAAAACATCCCCAGAATTGTCCCTCATACTTCGCAGCAGTGTCCCTCGCCCCTGTGCATCCACCCGCCACAGCTTCGCTGTACCGTCCCGACTCCCCGTCGCCAAAATCGATCCTTCTCCTACTCCCCCCCTTACCAAGGGGGGGCTGGGGGGGGTAGATGCAAAGGCGATCGCCCGCACCCAATCCCCGTGCTCTGCTAAAGTACAAATCGATCGACCATTGCGCCAATCCCACAACTGCAAACTCTTATCCCGACTCCCCGTCGCCAAAAACTCCCCACCAGGACTAAAAGCCACAGCCTCAACCCCACCGACGTGACCATTCAAAGCCGACATCGGCCTACCCTTATTCAAATTCCACAACTGCACAGTCTTGTCCCGACTCCCCGTCGCCAAAACCTGACCGTCGGGACTAAAGGCCACAGCATAAACTCGATCCTCGTGACCGCGCAAAGCATACCACCACTTACCCTTATTCAAATCCCAAATTTGAATCGTTTTATCCCGGCCGCCGCTAGCCAAAGTCGCGCCATCAGGACTAAACGCCACAGAAGTCACCCAGTCAGAATGACCAGTGAGAGTGTACCACCGCTTACCCGCGTCCAACTTCCACATCTCGATCGTCTTATCCTCACTCCCGCTAGCTAAAGTCGCACCATCGGGACTAAATGCGATCGACGTAACAGCATGGGAATGCCCTACCAGAGTATGAACGCACCTCCAAGTAGGCGCGCGTGCTGGCACAACCCGCTGCATCGGTGGCACAGGTATAATAGTGCCTGCAACCGTTGGTGGCACGGCATTCTGCACCGCAGGCATCCTCTGCGGCGCGGGAATTGCAGGCGCTGGTAGGGGCGGTGGATGGTGCGTGCCCGCCCCCGACTGCTTCGGCTGCAAATCTTGGAGAACTTCAGCTACAGATTTGTAGCGGCGACTGAGACTCGGTTCGATCATTCTGTCGATGATGCGGCTTAATTTCGGATCGATTTGAACCTTCAAAAAATCTCGCCAAACCCAAACATCTTGATTGATATCGAACAAATCAAACGGAGATATTTGAGTCAGTAAATAAATGCAAGTTACGCCCAAACTATACAAATCGCTAGCATAAACCGCTTGACCTCGAATTTGTTCCGGCGCCACGAATTCAGGCGAACCAATCACTGTACCTGTTTCTCTCAAACCCTCCACAAGTTTTGCAGCACCAAAGTCAACTAAAACTAATTCCCCGGTTAGTGTTGGGTAAGTATAAATAATCGGAGTTTGAGCAATGCGGCGGCGGATAATGTTAGGTGGTTTAATGTCTCGGTGAATTACATTGCGATCGTGCACGAACTGCAATACTGGCAATAAATCATTCAGCATACCGAGAATCTGATTTTCGCTAAAAGCCCCAGCCCCCGCCAATTCTTGCTGTAAATTTTGACCTTCTATAAATTCCTGCACTAAATACTGATATCGTTCCTGCTGAAAGTGCGCCAGCAATTCGGGAATTTGCGGGTGTTTCCCCAATTCGTCCAGCCGCACCGCTTCTCGGTTGAATAATTCTGCTGCTTTTTCGGCGCTGCTGGTTCCTTGGGATAGCGGGAAAAACTGCTTGATTGCACAGCGCGGTTTTGAGGGTTTGTCTTCGTCAACGGCTAAAAAAGTACGGCCAAAACCGCCGCGCCCGAGGGGTTTGATGGCGCGGTAACGCTCTCTGAGCAACAGTTTGGTGCCACAATTCAGGCAGAATTGAGTTCGATCGGCATTTTGCGGGTTTTGACAGGCGGGGTTTAGGCAATAACTCATAACTGAACCGGGAAGCAATCAGCAGCATATTTCTATGATACTGAGGCAATACCAAATCCGACTTAAATATCCCCTTTATTTCTTAGTCCGCGGAGGCGGACATCGTTTGTGTAGTCGCGGTTTCAACCGCCGAGTCTTATCTCTCGCGTTACAATTTAAAATTAAAGGACTGAAGTCCGAACGATCAAACCAGTTTGTAGTGAGGACTTCAGTCCGCAGCATTTAAGATCTAGCTTTAACATTCAGAGCATACTCTTTAAACCTTTCCAAGTCAGCCTGAATAGTCGATTCAACAACTCGCCCTACAAATGAATTGTCCATCAATGTTGCCAGCCAGCCGGGAACTCCATAAGCCACGGTTAGTTTGACAATGCTGCTGTTTTTGCGATCGTAAAACCGCACCGCACCCCGATTGGGCAAACCATCTACCGATTCCCACTGAATTATCTGATTCGGCACTAATTTGAGAATCCGAGAAAGCCAGCTAAATTCTAACCCCCCGGTTGCAAGTTTCCAGCGCGATAATTCTGGATCTTCTTCGAGAACTCGAACTGATTCTATCCACTTCATCCAGCGCGGCATTTGCTCTAAGTCAGACCAAAGTTCCCACGCTAATTCGATAGGAATTGCCACTTCTACTTGTACACTATGCTCTAACCAATCAGTCATTCGATTTTAGATTTTAGATTTTAGATTTTAGATTGAAGAATTGTTTCTTCTCGTTTCCAGGCTCGGCCTGGTAACGCATATCCAGAGGCTCCGCCTCGGTTTTCAAAAGCGAATATCAGAGGCAGAGCCTCCTCCAAGGCATTCCCAGCCAGAGCCTGGAAACGAGAGAAAATCATTAGCTTTTAGCTTTTAGCATTTTTCACTGGAGCGACTAATGCCAACTGCCAACTGCCAACTATCAACTGCCAACTAACTGTAAGTTTCCAGAATAGCCTTAGCCGCTTGATGACCGGAAAGAGTCGCACCTTCCATGCTATCAATGTAGTCTTGCTGAGTGTAACTTCCAGCTAAAAAGAAATTAGCAACAGGAGTTTTTTGAGCAGGGCGGAAAAGATCCATTCCCGGCGCTTCCCGATACAGAGATTGAGCGAGCTTAACCACACTGTACCAAGTCATATTTAATTCCCGTGCTGAGGGGAATAAATCCTGAACTTGCTTGAGTACGTGTTGGGCGATCGCCTCATTGCTTTGTTTGATAAACGGATCGCCCGGTGTCAGCACCAACTGCAACAGAGAACCTTGTCCTTCTTTATAATAATCCTTGGGACTTGTCAGCGCCAAATCGGCAAAACAAGAAAAATCTGCATCTGCTGAATATAGCAAATTATCGATGCCTACAGCGTGGCTCAACTGTTTGCGCTTGGCTTCATCTTCCAGTTCCGTTACCCAACCATCGAACCGCAATTGTACTGTCGCAACTGGTACCGCATCTAACTTATAAATGTTGTCAAATTCCGACCATTTGCGCCAAGCTGGAGGCAATATTTTCTGAATTCCAGGCACGTCGCAGGCGAAAACGTAAGCGTCTGCGGTAATATGTTCTTCAGTTTCGCCGTTAGCTACTAGCAAACCTGTTACGCGCGTTTCTGTGCCTTCTTCAAACTGAATTTCTCGGACTCGGCGCCGCGTGTAAATTTTGGTTCCTTTACTTTCCAAATATTCGACAATTGGTTTGTGCAAATATTCGTTGGGAGAACCGGACAGCATCCGCATGACAGAGGCTTCGGTTTTGGAGGCAAAGAATTGGAAGATTGTCAACATACACCGGGCTGAAATATTTTCGGTGTCGATAAAACCTAGTGCGTAGGCGATCGGGTTCCACATTCTTTTGAGGGAGTTTTGGTTGCCCCCTTGACTGCGAAACCAGTCAGCAAAGCTAATTTTATCCAAATTGCGGATAGTTTTCATTGCTCCCTCAAAGTCGATCAAACCACGGACGATGGGGCTAGTTCCCAGGGCGATCGCATTTTGAATTTTGTCTTGTACCGTTAGCTGGGATGTAGTGAAAAATGCCTTCAAACCGTGCAAAGGAGCACCCACGGGAAAGCGAAAATCCAAAGAACCAGTTTCGCCGCCTCGATTGATAAAAGTGTGGACGTGATCTTTGAGGAGCAAATCGTCAAAAGCTCCCACCTTTTTCATTAGGGCAAATAAGTTATAATAGCAGCCGAAGAATACGTGCAAACCCATTTCAACGTGATTCCCGTCGGGATCTACCCAACTGCTGACTTTGCCGCCGACAAAAGGGCGGGACTCAAAAATTTCTACTTCGTGGCCGGCATCCACTAAATCGACTGCTGTGGTCATTCCAGCCAGTCCCGCACCTGCGATCGCAACCCGCATTTTACCTATCCTTATCCAGTATTTTTACAAATTGTAACAAGTTTTAGAGTTTCCGAAACATTCTAAAGTGCGTAAATGCCGATCGGCACTTGCACCCCTCTCTGAATTCTTGCCAAAAAATCCGCACTAATTGCACCGTAAGGGCTTTGTTCCAGATAAGTCTGGCGCAAAGCAGACACATTTTCGCAGACAGCTAAAGAATCAGCTTGTAATCCTCCCTCACCAGCCGGAATTAAGATGCGATTAGGATTATCTACGCCTGTAAGGTTACTTGTGAAAGGAACAACAATCACAGAATCGCTAAACTCGTTGCGGATGTCAGGAGAAACCACAACTACAGGTCTTTTTTTTTGTATCTCCTAACTGACGCAAAGCCCTTGAAAGATAAATCTCTCCTTGTCTGGGATAAGTTGTAGTTATTGAATTAGAGTCCATCGGCGTTCCATGCTTCCTCTATCTGTTCTTCTACAAAATCAAACCACTCTTTTTCATCCTGAATATCTTCTTGACTGCGGTTGAGATAAAATTTCCGCAATTTATCTTCTATTTGCTTGGCGTACCAGAGACGGAGAGCTTGTTCGATCGCCTCCGTCCAATTATCGGTAAGCTGGTCTATTTTATCAGCAAACTCGGCATCAAGGGCGACCAACACTTCTCGCTTTTGAGTAGAATTTGACACGTTCGTTCTCCTTGCCAATTCAAATAAAAAAATGACTGCTAACTGTTGACTGGCGACTAATATCATTGGTTGTTAGTTATTGGTTATTAGCAGCATCACACGAGTAACAAATAACAAATAACAAATAACAAATAACTAACAACTAACAACTGACTTTAAAACATCGGCATCAACTGAAGTGGCCCAATTCCTAAGTCTTTAGGAGAAACCCAGCGCACCTCAAACAAAGCGACCATATCCTTAAACTGAGGCTGACCGCGAGAAGCACCCATCAACCCTTTAGCAATCACCAAACCGCACCAACCGTTAGTTGATTTACAGCGGCGCTCCCACTTTTTGCGAGCTTCCTGATGCACCGGGTCGTTTTCATTAAACTCGCCAAACAAATACAATTCCCCATTTTTTGTTTGCAAAATACCCAAGTCGTATTGCTCGTCTTGAAAAGGATCTTCGCCCGGATTAAAACAAATTGCCTTCACCCCTCCAGCTTCTTTCAAATCTTGAATCATAGTTTTAGCCTTGGGATTGGAAGTTTGAATCATCACTACAGGCAAACCATCCCCGGCGGTATTAATATCGACTTCTGCACCTTCGTGAAACTGGACACTTCCGCGTAGAAAATCTACCGTTTCCCAAGGTACGACACCCAGACTCAAGAATGAATTTTGCGGCACCAAATCGTCCCGCAGCCGTGGCATTTCAAATTCATCATCCTCATCGTCATCGTCATCGCCCAGCATCTGTAATAATTCGTCTGACACCTCAGGCATCGTCGAAACTTTAACCGATACCTGTTGAATTTCTCCATCAGACTGCGGAACAGGGATGCGGTAGCGACTGTTGAGAGCGGGAAATGTGTCTGCTGCCAATTTCCGGCGGCCGTTGTGGAAAAAGCGGTGGAATGCTTCGAGAGCAACTAACATCGTCAGGGCTTCTTCTTCGTAAAGAATCGATCGCAATCCTTCTAAAGGATGCAGGTTGCCAAAATTCGGTTCAATTTCCGATGGAGGCAAATCGGCTAAATCAATTTCGTCATCGTCATCCTCATCAAGCTCGCCGGCGCTTTCAAAGGTGAGAAACAAACAGTCTTGCCCTAAAAAAGCCTGTTCTAAATCTTCAAAAGAGTCATCGTTGACAACTCGCTCTCGAAACCGCTTCAAGGATTCTAGAGATCGGTACAGCAAAACTCCGTAATCCATTCTCCCTTGGCCCAATACGGATACGTAGAGGCTGGCGACATCCCACTGATTGATTTCAATAGATATAATTTGATGTTCGCTCAAAGTCCGCCACGGAGCATCGTGCCAAATTTGAGCGGCTTTTTCCATTAGCACTTCGGCGTACTCAGGCGGTAATTCGGGAGGCCGATTCACAGCGACCTCTTCCATGCCCCGAAAGATTTCATCAATTAAGGGCAATTCCGGTACGTAGTCAATGGAAATACCTAAATCTTGAAGTATTCCCCGCAGGTAAAATTGAATTTCTCGATTTTTGACTACGATTTTTTGGGGGCGGACTGCGGGGGCCGGACTTTGGGGATGTTCCATTGCCCGCAGGAGAGCGCGGACGATCGCCTCTGGGCCCGCATCTGGGCCTACCATGTCCATTGCTCTGACGATGCCTTCAGAGCCGTCCACCCAGAGAATACACTCGCCACCAGCTTCTGGATCGTCGTCGTCCTCTAGCATCATGTGCGAGTCAGCATTTGATAACGGTCGGCGGTCGCCCTCCCACACGCTGGGAATTTGAGGTAAGTTTTGTAGCCGACGAAGAGTAGAGCGATTCAGCGCTGCCATAGAGTAAGCCCGTTGGGTGAAGCATTGTTGCGGTGCCACAAAGGGTCAACCGCTGCTTCTCAATCATAAACCCTATAGGGGGAGAGGACATCAAGCTTGGAAATGAGGTCTCACCGTAATTAAAAATTTCCGGCTAAAAATTCTGCCTTCAACGTTCAGTTGACAGTTGACAGTTGACAGTTGACAGTTGACTCCGAAAGCTTTTGGCAGTTGGCAGTTGGCAGTTGGTAGTTGGCAGTTGGCAGTTGGCAGTTGGCAGTTGGCAGTTGGCAGGAAAGTAGGTGACTGACTGATGACTGATACTGATAACGTTCGCTCTTCGGGGACGCTCGCACTAATTAATGACTGATGACTAATGACTTCTTCCCTCTTCCTTCTTCCCTCTTCCTTCTTCCTTCTTCCTTCCCTGTACAATGGAGGTATAAGATTAAACTCTTAACATTCGACAGTCTCAGGAGTTCGACAGATTATGACTCAAGCGATTTCCCAACAGCGGGGCATTCAAATGACGGACTCTGCTGTTCGTCAAGTTTTAGCTCTTCGAGAAAAACAAGGTAAAGACCTCTGCTTGCGCGTAGGGGTGCGGCAGGGCGGCTGTTCTGGTATGTCTTACGTGATGGATTTCGCAGACCCCAGCACTGTGAAATCTGACGATGAAGTGTTCGACTACGAGGGTTTTCAGGTAGTGTGCGATCGCAAGAGCATTCTTTATCTCTACGGTTTGGTGCTCGACTTCAGCGATTCGATGATCGGCGGTGGCTTTAAGTTCACCAACCCCAACGCTACTCAAACTTGTGGCTGCGGCAGTTCTTTTTCTGCTTAAATGGGAAAATTGCTTGGGGCATGGGTATGGGCATTGGTAATTGGTCTCCAGCTAATTGCTGACAATCGCGATCGACAATTAGCCTCGGATGCGCTTCCTTTGTCCCGCACCCCATGCTTTCGAGCAATCTAAAATCTAAAATCCAAAATCCAAAATCGAATGACCCCTGAAGAAATGTTTAAAGACGGTTTCGATCGCTACCAAGCTGGCGAAGCCCCTGCTAATCTGATCCCCGTGTTCAAAGAATTGTGCGAGAAATCTCCCAAAAATGGCAATGCCTGGGCTAGCCTCGCGTGGCTCTACCTTTTGGAAAATAAACCCGGATCGGCTCAAAAAGCAGCGAAAACAGCGGTTAAATTGAACCCTCACGACGCCCAAGCTCGCATCAACCTAGCAGTCGCGATTCTGGATCTCAAAGAAAAAGGGGTGCGCCCCCACGTAGAAGTTGCTCAGCAACTCCTGATGGCTTCCGAAGAGTTGTTAGAGGAAGTTACAAAAAATTTTGAAGAAGGATTAAGCCGCAAACCGGACTGGAAGAGTCTCGCCCGCGTGAAACAGTGGCTTCTGGAAGCGTAAGCCCCCAAACAATGTCGATTTGGGGGTGGGGATCAAGGAAATCGGGTTTGTGGTTTATTACGATCTCGTAATAAATCAATAAATAACTTTATGGAAAACTCAGGAAGTCAGTGCTAGTATTTGAAAACTTAGACGATCGACAAACCGGCACAGCGGTTTTCAGACTTGACTACCATAAATACTAGGAGTTGTAAGAACATGAGCACTGACAGCCACGTTAACATCAAACCAGCAACCCGCAACCACAAAGGTTTCTTTATTCAGCCTGCTTCTTACAAATTGATGAGCATCGATAAATCCGGCTGGGCCTTGATTTGCATGGACAAAGCAGTTTGTCATTATGTAGATCCTGATGACTTGCAATTGCCGAATAAGTCGGGAATGTCTGAAGGTTAATCCAGAAGTTTTGAGAGACATTAAAATGCTTTATTTGAGTAGCTGCCCTCCCTGGAGAGGCAGCAACTTTTTTTTTGTCAGTTGTCAGTTGTCAGTTGTCAGTTGTCAGTTGTCATTAGTCCTGCCGTCGGGCAGTCATCAGTCATCAGTCAGAAGTGTACTAGATCTAACCCAATACAGTTCACTTAAGACAGTACACCAGGAAAAACGATTTGACAAACAGACCCTGCGATTGCTTCGCGAAGACGCTCGCAATGACAAAAAACGTTAAGTAAACCGTATTGAGATCTAACCAATGTAAGGAAGTTCGGCAACGGGTTGTGTAGCGGATGTAACGGATAGAATTCCCAATAACCGATTACCGATTACCGATTACCGATTACCAATTACCAATTACCAATTACCAATTACCAATTACCAATTACCAATTACCAATTCCCAATTCCCGATTACCAATTACCAATTCCCAATTCCCCATCGCCTAATTGCTAGATTTGATAGAAAAATTACAAATTACCGATTACCAAGAATAATGGGTTTAAAGCCTCCTCGTTCGAGGAGGAAATAAAACAAAATTATTCACTGTTTCAATCCTGTTCCTTCTAGGTAGAGGTCGATCTCAAACTGTCAACTGTCAACTGTCAACTGTCAACTGTTGACCAATTCCCGATCGCCTAATTGCTAGATTTGAAGGCAAAAAGCAGATCGAGCTGAGCAGTTGTCGGTTCTGTCGAAGTTGTGGCTACGCTGACTCCTCGGAGAGAATTGAGCACTTCAGCAACGGGCGGCGAAACTAAATTGGGCTGTACAGCGAGCAAATAACGGTTCGCCCATGACATGGTTTTTTCCATATCTATATAAAAGTAACCTTGGTTCGCCTGCGGTACAGCAGTGGCGATCGCCTGAAAACTCGGACTGCTGCTTAATGGTTGCGGTGGCGCTGTGGTGATGACATCAACTAAAGGGCCGCCGAAGGCAACAAATACAGAATTTTCATTCAGCCAACCGTGCCCGAATAAGGTTCCTTGTTGCGGTATTTGCCACTCTGTAACCTCTTTTCCCTGGACTTGTCTGGGGGCGACGCTGACTGTAGGATTGCTTTTGGCGATCGCATCGAGTTTTTTGAGGGTTGCTTCGGCTGCGGGGCGATCGCTCGTTTCAAAAATCATCGCCGCCCCCATCCCCAACTGAGACAAAATACCTTGATCCGAACCGATCGCCCCGATCGCAAATTCCCCATTCATCCAGCCAAAAACATCACGATCGGCATCCAAATCCAAGCGTTTAAAACTACTTCTCACCTGCTGAATGCCCCTGTCAACTTCCGGGCTATCTTTTGCCTCTGCCGTCGCCTGCAACCAAATGCGATCGAGTCCCTTACCCCCTACTAAAGCAATGGTTTCACCGGGAAATCTGGGCAACAATTTCGATCCGACTGGCGGCTTTTGCTGTCCGAATTTAGGATCTAACCGAGCGATAGTTTTCACCCTCAATCCCGAACTGTCGGCCCCTATTCCCGCTACCAAAGACTTGACTTGTTTAAACTGTGAAAGCACTGTCGAAGGCAATTGAAAATCATCGGGCAAATTAGTTTTTAATTGCTCGATTGCAGCAGGATAATCAGCAATGTAAATAGTTGCGATCGGATTCGGTACGCCAGCACTCTCTGCAAAAAACTTAGTTGTACTCTTTTCGGTGGCGAGGGAGGGCTGTCCTTTAAAAGTATCGATCGCCATTTCCACAGGCTTTCTCAAAGGAGCCATCACTAATTGATCGTCCAACAAAGCCACACTGTAGCGCTTGCCCGTTGGCTCTGCAATCTCAGAAATTTTAACTCCTTTATACTCAGTTTCTTGAGTTGTGGCACCTTCCTGAGATTTTAATTTATTAGCAAAATTCCAAGCACTAATTTTATTTTTGACACTGACTACAACGAGCAGTTTAGGAGGCTCTGTTTTAGCGGTAGCATCTGGGGGTAACAAAGCCACCATCACGCCCCCCAGCCAGGGCTTTAAGTCTCTCTCAAAGTCGATTTGAGTGCCTGCCAAGCTTTGTTCTTGAAAGGCCTTCAAACCCGCACCGACCAACTTTTGAGCGCCCGGGGTGCCGAATTGCTGCAACTGTGACAGTGCTTGGGGATTGGGGGAGATGAAGGCGGCCATCATTGCTTCGTCGGGTACAACTTTGGCGCTGTCTTGGGGGTTGGAGACTTGTTGGCTCAAACCGTGGAAGTAAAGGTACACCGCGGCGCTACCTGCTGCAATGATGGCGGCAGCAATTAGAAGCTTTGGTTTTTTTGCAGGCATTGTTTTCGATCCTAGCGTCCTTTATCAGTTTAATGAAAATCCACTGGGCTTGTGGGGAGCCGATCGAACTAGCTATTTATTTTTATAGAATTTAAAACGGGTTTGGGCGATCGTGTAAACTGCTGTTGAGATGAAGTGCGGGAAGAAATATGAAAGTAGCGATCGCGGGAGCAACGGGATTTGTAGGTAGCCGGCTGGTGGAGAAGCTGCAAGCAGCCGGACATCAAGTGGTGGTTTTGAGTAGAGATGCGGCGAAAGCTGGGCGAGTTTTCCCGGCTTCGGCTTATCCAAATTTGGATGTTGTCGCCTACACTCCGGCGGAGTCTGGTGATTGGCAAAATTCGATCGCGGGCTGCGACGCTGTGGTTAATTTAGCTGGGGTGCCGATTGCGGAGGAAAGGTGGACGGCGGCGCGCCAGCAAGCGATTCTCGACAGTCGCAGATTGACGACGGCAAAGTTGGTAGAGGCGATCGTCAATGCTAATCCTAAACCATCGGTGTTTGTGAGCGCATCGGCGATCGGCTATTACGGAACCAGCGAAACCGCTGAGTTTGACGAAAGCAGCCCTGCGGGAAACGATTTTTTAGCAGCAGTTTGCAAAGACTGGGAAGCTGCGGCCCAACCTGCCAAAAATGCAGGCACAAGGCTAGCAATTTTGCGGCTGGGAATAGTTTTGGGAATGGGAGGCGCGCTAGCAAAAATGCTGCCACCTTTTAAACTATTTGCAGGCGGCCCAATTGGCACAGGAAAACAGTGGTTTTCTTGGATTCACCGCGAGGATGTGGTTGATTTAATTTTGTATTCTTTGCAAAATTCGCAAGTTCAAGGCGTTTTGAATGCGACAGCACCGAATCCAGTGCGGATGAATGAATTGTGCCAAACTTTAGGGGAAGTTTTAAGTCGGCCTTCTTGGTTGCCGGTGCCAGGTTTTGCTTTAGAAATGCTGTTGGGAGACGGCGCTAAAGTTGTTTTGGAAGGGCAGAAAGTTTTGCCGAAACAAACTTTGGCTAGCGGTTTTCAATATCAGTATCCGATGCTGAAGTTGGCTCTAGAAGAGATTTTGGCTGGTAATTAAATCCTGCATTTTTAGATATCCCTCGTTCCCCGGCTCTTCTGCCTGGGAACGCATATCCAAAGGCTCTGCCTCGTTCCTTCAAATAAATCATCCCACTCAACAATCAATCACATCAACTACCAACAATCCATCTCGATGCCTCGGGTGCGATCGCCTTTGTCAAGAACTGCAAGCAGTAGAATTAGATTCTTGGCAAGAATACACGCTCTTAAAAATCGATAACGCCGATGTCGAGCCGATTCATTTGTTAAAAATGAGCTGTCCGAGCACCGGACACATTCATTCGTTGCGAGTGCCGCCAAATGTAGTATCAGCAAAAGAGGCAATTCGCTGGGTAAACTGGGACATTGACTCAGAAGATTTTTCCGTGCAAACTTGAAAGCAAGCAGCAGAAATACAAGAACCTTAGATTATTTGTTCGTTAAGATGATTTCAGGAGATACGATATATGGTAGTTGCAGCAAAATCAACGATTTCTCTTGCAGAGTTTTTGCAGTTGCCCGAAACTAAACCCGCAAGCGAGTACACAGACGGTCAAATTTATCAAAAACCTATGCCGCAAGGAAAACATAGCAAACTTCAAAGTGAGTTATTGTTGACTATTTCTGAGGTTGGGGAACCCCAAAAGTTAGTCTGTGCTCTTCCAGAATTGTGCTGTACTTTTGCGGATTGGTCAATTGTTCCCGATATTGCTGTTTTTGAGTGGTCTCGCATTCCCCTTGATGAAGATGGAGAAATTGCCAACCGCTTTGAAATTCCACCGGATTGGATAATTGAAATTTTGTCACCTGACCAATCTCCAAATCAGGTGATAAAAAAAATAATTTTTTCGATCAATCACGGTACTAAATTGGGTTGGTTTGCCGATCCGAGCGATAAATCAGTAATAGTTTTTCAACCGAATCAATTGCCTGAGGTTAAATCAGATACGGATATTTTACCTGTTCTTAGCGTGTTGGGCGATTGGCAGTTATCCGCAGCCGAGTTGTTTAATTGGTTGAAAATTAATTGATTTAATACGAATTTAAAAAAGTCTTGCTAGAATCATCAATCTTAGACCAATTCTTAACAGTGGCAGATCCCCGCGCAGGACACGGCAGTGCCGTTTCCCTACAGAAAACTGATATCTTTGCCAAAAACTTAATCCATAAAACACTAATCAACATTGGCCCTGTGCCACTTAAAATGGTGGAATGCACAAACCATCAATTTAGGAAAAACTGTTAATAAGATAAGAAAGAAGCCCGCCTTCAGTCAAAGGTGGGCTAAATTCATGCCAGCTTACAGACAGCTAGGCAATCGGGTCTCTTAGCCGATTGACGTAAAAGTTGAGAAAAAGATCCAAATCTTCCGGAAAAACTTATCCTCAACAATTAAGCTCCAGTTTACCCAAGCAGATCGGGAAAATTTCGCACACAGCGATGTTTCCCTGCAAGTGGGGAAATGCTGGAGCTTTATTTTGCCAGCAATCCCCAATCTCCAAGGGTTTAAGCGTCGTGATCGTGAGCGAAGCGGCGGAAGAGGAAGTCTAGGGCGTAGTTCCGCAAGTTGTAATATTCGGGATCTTCCATCATTTGTACCCGATCGCGCGGACGTGGGAAAGGAATCTCCAAAACCTCGCCAATCGTTGCTGATGGGCCGTTAGTCATCATCACGAGTCGATCGGCCAAAAACAGCGCTTCGTCAATATCGTGAGTAATCATCAACACGGTACAGCGGTGATCGTTCCAGATTTTCAGCAACTCTTCCTGCAATTCTTCCTTAGTAATTGCGTCGAGAGCACCAAAGGGTTCGTCTAAAATCAGCACCTTGGGACGAATTGCTAAGGCGCGGGCGATGGAAACCCGCTGTTTCATACCACCGGAAATTTGCGGAGGTCTTTTCTCAGCAGCTTCTGTCAGTCCCACCATTGCCAAATGATCTTTGACGATCGCATTTTTTTCGGCTTTCGACTTCTCTGGAAATACAGCGTTAACGGCAATGTAAACGTTTTCAAACACTGTCCGCCAAGGCAGCAAAGCATAACCTTGAAACACTACCATGCGATCGGGGCCTGGCTTTTCGATCCGCTGCCCGTTAATCGACACGGTGCCTTCGCTGGGATGGCTAAAACCGGACACCATATTTAACAGTGTTGATTTGCCGCAGCCGGAGTGTCCGATCAGAGTAATAAACTCTCCCTCAGCTACGGTCAAGTTAACGTTTTCTAATGCTCTGTAACCGTTTGGATATACTTTATAAACATTGTCCATCACCAAAAAAGGCTGGCGGCGATCGTTTGGTTGCTGGCTCTGGGTTTTGGTGTTTGTCTGGTTGACAGCAGTATTAATCATGGGTTTGAGAAGCCGTTAGTAGGTGATTAGCGATAGCAAATAATGGAGTTTTGAATGGTGAGCTGCGAGTCGAGACTGTAGATTTTCGAGTTCCCTGTATATTTTCAGTATTGAGTTTAAATTGCAAGACTTTTGCATCAATTATATAATTGTGCCGCTTCGCTCTCAACAATGCAATCAATCGCTGTGATTTCTGATTCCTCTTGTCTGACTTGTGAGTTGATAAGTCTTTGACAGGGGCGATCGAGAACTAAGCAATTTTTTGACCTTTTGATATCTCAAAACTCACAGAGCACCATTAGACATTTGGCCGGTGGAAAGCATTCCACCGGCTGGGGCGGACACTCAACAGATCCTAAGCAGCTCTGCGGCCCGAATCCAGAATCACTTCAGCCATCGTGTAATCGCGTTTAATCGCTAGATTGTTGAGATAGCCGATCGGATCTTCAGCATTAAACACCGAGCCATCAAACAAACGGAGAGAACCCCGAGTGTAAGTAATATCAGACATTCCCAGCTCCCGTGCTGCTGTACTGAAGGGGCCGACTCGCACCACCCGTTCCAGAATTTCTACCCAGTTGCGGGGGAAGACTGTATCGCCCCAACGCGCCATCTGTACCATGTGCCACAACTGTTCGGTACGGCTTGGGCGGTTCACCCCGTCGCCGGCGAACAAGTGGTGAGCGTATTCCCGCATCGGAGTATCAAGATCGCAAGCAGTAGATTTGGAATCGCCAATTTGGATGTAACTCTTGTCAGTAGCGACGTACTCCCGTCCCGCCACAATTTCGGAAACTTCTTGAGCGTGGGCCGGATCGCTGCAATAGTGACAAGCTTCTAGCAAAGCTTTCACTAGAGCAATGTGAGTGTTGGGGTAAGCATTCGCCCAGTCTTCCCGAACTCCCAGAATTTTTGCCGGGTGTCCAGGCCACAGTTCCAAATCCGTAGCCACGGTAAAGCCGACTCCTTCCATCGCCGCGCGCAAGTTCCAAGGTTCGCCGACGCAGAAACCGTCAATCGTCCCACCTTGCAAGTCCACAATCATCTGGGCTGGAGGGATGTTTTTCAGTGAAACATCATGATCTGGGTCAATGCCACCGGAAGCCAGCCAGTAGCGCAGCAGCAGGTTGTGCATCGATGAAGGGTGAACGATGCCCATGCGGTGAGTTTGGGCGGGGGTTCTGTGCAGCATTTCTTTGAAATCTGCCAGAGTGTAGATTCCTTGGTCGTAGAAGCGACGGGCCAGGGTAATTCCGTTGCCGTTGCGGCTCATGGTGAGGGCTGTAACGGTTGCTATGGGCTTCTCTTGGTGGCCTCCTAAGCTCAACCACGCTGCCATCCCAGAGGGCATTTGGGCTGCGTCTAGGTATCCGGCGGCGATGCCGTCTACGATGCCGCGCCAGCTTGTTTCGCGCACGAGATGCACTTCATCGAGGCCGTGTTTGGCAAATAAGCCTTTTTCTTTGGCGATCGCGAGGGGAGCACAGGCTGCGAGGGGGATAAAGCCGAGTTCGAGGTTGACTTTTTCTAGGCCGTGGCGGGCGATCGCCGGTACTTTCCGCGCGCGCAGTTTTTTCACCCGTTTCTGCTGGTTGAGGAAGTAAATCATTTCGCTCCGCAGCGCGTAGTAGCTGGGGTGCGAGACTACTTCCATACGTACCCGGGGGCGGGGGATGTCTACTTCGAGGATGCCGCCAATTTTCGATTCTGGGCCGTTGGTGAGCATGACGATGCGATCGCTCAGCAGCACCGCTTCATCTACGTCGTGCGTTACCATCAAGGCGCTAATTTCGTACTCTTGGCAGATTTCCATCAACTTTTCTTGCAAGTTGCCGCGAGTCAAAGCGTCTAGGGCGCCGAATGGTTCGTCTAAGAGTAACAGTTTGGGACGCAGGGCTAGGGCACGGGCGATCGCCACGCGCTGTTTTTGTCCGCCTGATAGTAGTGCCGGTTGCTTCTCGGCGTGGGGGCCCAAGCCCACCATGTCAATGTGTTTTTGGATGATGTCGAGGCGCTCGGCTTTAGCTAAGCCGCTCATTACTGAGTCTACGGCCAGGGTGATGTTTTCTCTGACTGTCCGCCAAGGTAGCAGCGAATAGTTTTGGAACACCACCATGCGATCGGGGCCCGGCTGAGTGATTCTTTGTCCGTCGATCGTCACCAATCCTTCTGTGGGCAGATCCAAACCTGCCACCATATTTAGCAGAGTGGATTTGCCACAACCCGAGTGTCCGACTAAGGAGATAAATTCTCCTTTTTTAATTTCTAAGTCGATCCCTTTGAGGGCTACGTATGTACCGCCGTCTGTTAAATTAAATGTTTTTCCGACTTGTTCTACCGCAATCAAAACTGACATGGTTTTCTTGCCTTTTTTGTAGGTTTGTCCTTGATTTTTCGATTATTTTTGACTGTTGACCGTTAGCTTTTATATTATGCCGATCGCCCAACTGCAATAATAATATTGGTTCGTAGTGAGGACTTCAGTTCTATTCTTTTAAAAAGCTGAGGACTGAAGTTCTGCTACTCCTTTAACTCGTTATCAGGCACAGCCTGGTAACACATAATCAGGAGGCTCTGCCTCGATTTTCCAGCCGAGGCAGATCCTCTTGGATATGGGTTCCCAGTTATTTTACCGGACTTGATATTAGCTTTTAGCTAACAACTGTCAACTGTCAACTGTCAACCGTCAACTGTCAACTGTCAACTGTCAACTATCAACTGTTTTTATTTGCCTTGAGAGGGAGCAATTTTTTGCTGCAACCATGCCATCAGGCGATCGAGCATCAAACCAACAGCCCCAATGTAGAACACCGCCAAGAGAATTTCACTGATGTAGTTTTGCTGGTAAGCATTCCAAATAAAGAAGCCAATACCTGTAATCCCGGACATCACGATTTCCGCTGCAATAATCGCCAGCCAAGCCAAACCGATCGCAATTCTCAATCCGGTGAAGATATAAGGAAGCGCCGACGGAAACAAGATATTGATGTAATATTCCTTCTGAGTAAGTTGCAGCACTTTCGCCACGTTGTTGTAATCGTCAGGAATTTGACGAACACCTTCAGCCGTGTTGATTAAAATCGGCCAAACAGAGGTAATGAAAATCACGAACAAAGCAGCCGGTTCGTTTTGTTGAAGTGCAGCCAGGGCGATCGGTACCCAAGCCAAAGGTGCTACCATCCGCAAAAACTGGAAAATCGGGTCTAAAGCCTTGTTCAGGAAGGGATTCGTACCTACCACAACTCCCATGCTAATGCCCACAGCGGCCGCGAGAGTGTAGCCTTTTGCTACCCGTTCCAAACTAGCCATAGTCTGCCAAAATAAGCCGACTCCGTAGGTTTTGGAGTTCATGAAAGGATACATCAACAAAATCCGCGTCCGTTCGTCAGTCCAAACGCTAGTTGGGGGTGGCAACTTGATGATTCCTGTACCCGACAGGAATTGCCAAATTAGCAGGAACCCTAAAAGTCCTAAAATTGGCGGCAATATATTTGACGAATTCTTTTTCCAAAACTCGCCAAGAACTCCTTGGACATCGACTCCGCCTCTCCGATTTGTGCTGACAGCCATCTTGCTAATCTCCTGTGTTTCTGCTGTTTTTTTTCGAGACTTAAGTTATGCGAAGCTTTTACCAACTAACAATGGTCTCGCATCCCCACGGAAGCGGATTGTTTTTAGAACGAGGTTTAAATCGCACGCTTCTAAAAACTGTGTTGTCAACTGTCAACTGTCAACTGTCAACTGTCAACTGTTTAACCCATCACGCTTTTTTAATTGCCAGACTCTTGATGTAATCTTCGGGCTTGTCCGGGTTGAATTCTTTGCCGTCGAAGAACTTCTCAACACCACGAGTCGATTTTGCCGGAATGTCAGCTTCAGCAACTCCGGCTAATTTAGCCGCAGCTTTCCACAAATCTCCTCGGTTGACTTTATCGATGATTGTCTTAGAATCTGCCAAGGTTTTTGTTGGCAAGAAACCCCAGCGGACGCTTTCGGTTAAGAACCACAAATCGTGGCTCTTGTAGGGATAGGAAACGTTGCCGACTCCATCATTCCAGTACAGCGTACTCATTTTGAAGTCGTTGATTTCGGGCTTGCCGTCGCCCATGATATACTTGCCTTCATAAGGAGGAAGCAACACTCCAGGAGCTACGTCAAAGAAGTTTTTGCCAGAAACAATCGACACCAATTCCGCACGATTTTCTGGTTTGTCGCACCACTGCTGCGCTTCAATTATTCCTGCTAACAGCGCTTCGGTAGCTTTGGGGTGTTTGTCTACCCAGTCGCCGCGAATTGCGAGGTATTCTTCTGGATGTCCTTTCCACATTTCGGCAGTTAAAGCGGACAAGAAGCCAATTTTTTCTTTGACAATCCGTAGGGGCCAGGGGTCACCTGTACTGAAACCGTCCATGCTGCCGGTTTTCATGTTGGCCACGGTTTGGGCCGCCGGTACTGTTAGCAACTCGACATCTACGTCGGGATTGATGCCGTTAGCTGCTAGCCAGTAGCGAATCCATAAATCTTGGTTGGCTTTGGGAAAAGTGTAGGCTGCTTTGAAGGGCGTACCTGCTTTCTTGAGTCCGAGGATGTAGTCTTGGGCGGATTTTTCTAGTTTGAGTCCGAGGCCTTTACCTTCGTGTTTGGCAGCGATCGCAATTCCATTTCCCTGAGTGTTTAGCTGTAACAGCACGTACATCGGGATGCCGGCTTTATTCTTGGTGATCAGGCCTTTGCTAATCAAGTATGGCATCGGCATTTGCCACTGCCCGCCATCTATACCACCGCCTGCTGAGCCGATTTCTACGTTGTCTCGGGCCGAACCCCAGTTGGCTTGTTTGGCGACTTTGACATCTACCATGCCGTATTTGGCAAAGAAGCCTTTTTCTTGGGCAATAATTAAAGGCGCTGATTCGACGATCGGGATATATCCCAATGTAATCTTCGTGCTTTCGATGCCTTCTACTCTTTTCTCGTTGGCCACAGCAACTGCTGATGTGGCAGCAGGGGCTCCTCCAGCCCCACCAGCACCACCATCAGCAGTTCCACCGGGTTCGGGGGGATTTCCCAAACAGCCTTTGAGCAGTATGGAACTGACGGCAGATGCACCTGCTGTAACTATAAATTTGCGCCGAGAAAAATTTTCTGAAAATTTGGTCATAGCCTAGCCTCGCTCCAATACATAATCTTCTGTAACGACATCACTGAAGTTTATCAAAGCACTTTATTGCTGTTCGCTAAATTAGGCTTAGAGAACTGTTTTAAGCGCAGGTTGGCAGTAAGGATGAAAAAACTTATGGTAACAATAAGTTTTTATGATATCCCTGCTGATTTGACTCTTTTGATTAACTCAATATTGCGATCGGCCAAGTTGTGTTAACTCGCCAAAAGCGAGTTCTACATTTAATTGGCTTGTTTATTCAGTTTACCGTACTCTTGCTGTGATTATAAAACAAATATTAAATTTAAATTATAAGTAAATGTTTTAGGCAGTTGTTCTCAATAAGTAGCCGTTTTTTTTGCAGGTCGGGTTTTAATTCGCGCAATATTTGCATAAAATTCCTTTGCTTATAAGAGTTTTAGCGTAATACCCTCTGAGGGGGTTCCCACCTCATTGTCAATAAGCCGGAAATTAGGCTGCCACCACTCATTAATATTACTTAATAATTCTCTAATTTTTGGCAAAACCAGAAAAAAGTATTCTGCGATACAGAATTATGGTACAATAATGTTATGCAGAAAATTTATCATCAAAAACAGTCGATCGCCCTTAGGGATTGAAATGGCGATCGGGAATTCAAATCGTGCGATCGTAAAAACCTGTACAAAGCCACCCAACAGCAGTATTGGTCGAGTCTGGTTTGTCGCCACCAAGAACCCAGGCAGGCCCTCTTGGCGCAGCCCCTTGAATCTACATTACTGACAGCGTTGCAGATACATCCTCGCAACCATATCCCCAGGATTAGCTTGCAAACATTTATCAAACAGTTGAAAGGCAGTCTCTTTATCCGAGGAATGATAGAAAACGATCGCCTGTTCAAAAGTGCTTTTCATGGCTAACTTCCCCTCTCGCAATTCGGGTAAATCTGCATCGAAAACCTCATACACAGCTACCTGTTCGGACTTCCCCTTGACTCGAACGCGATCGATCAAACGAATGTGATATTTTCCCGGATTTTTCAATACCATAAATGTGCGATTGCTAATCAACAAAGGCACACCGTACTGTTTGGTTAATCCCTCCAAACGAGATGCTAAATTCACCGCATCCCCGATCGCAGTACCATCCATCCGAGATGCACCACCCACCGTTCCTAGAATTAATGTCCCAGTATTAATACCAATCCCAATTTTAATTGGCGGACGTTCCGGTATCGTGCGCGTGGTATTATAGTCAGCTAGTCTTTGTAGCATCGAAATTCCACCCCTAACTGCCCCATCTGCATCTCCACTAAATAAAGCCATAATTGCATCACCAATATATTTATCAATAAACCCATGATTTTCAATAATTGCTGGTTCCATCCGAGAGAGATAACCATTAATAAACTTAAAATTATCATCCGGCGTCATCATTTCTGATAGACTTGTAAAATCTCGAATATCAGAAAACAACACCGAAATTTCTTGCTGAATATGTTCGCCTAATTGAATATCAAGAAAACTCGTTTTTTCCAATAACTGAAGGAACTGACGGGGAACAAACCGTAAAAAAGATTCATTGAGTGCTTGCAAATAACTTTCTTTTTCTTGAAGTTCCGCAATTAGTTTAGCTTGCTGGCGAGTCAGCGCTTCTAACTCTTGATTCATTTCTAGAAGTTTAGCATTTTTTTCTGCCAGTTTCTTATCTTGAATGTAACTGTGAACTGCTTCTGCTACCGTTAGTCTTAAATCTTCATTATGCCAAGGTTTACCGATGTATCGATAGAGTTTAGCGTATTTGACCGCATTAGTAACCGCTTCAATAGTAGCTTGACCCGTCAGCATTACTTTCAGCGTTTTTGGGGAAAGTTCGTGAACGCGGCGCAAAAGTTCGTCTCCCTTCATATCCGGCATAATGTAATCGGAAATAATTAAGGGAATTTCATCTCCATCTTCAAGTAATTCTCCAAGCAATTCTAACGCATCCTCTCCCCCTTCAGCGATCTCGACTCGATACTCTTCTCCAAATGATTTTCTCAATTCCGCTTTCAAACTCGTCAAAATGGTAATTTCATCATCTACACAAACAATGACAGGTTTTTTTGCAACTTTTGTCATAGTTTTTATAATCCATACTTGACGATATCGATCGACTGATTGGGCGACCAGGGTTTAAAGAAACATTTATCTACCTTAGCTGCTGCATAAGCCCGCTCGATAGCTTTTTTATCTGCTTGTCCTGTCAATAAAATTTTGACAATTTTAGTAATTTTCTCATTAACTGAAATTAGAAATTTGTCGCCTTTCATTCCGGGCATTAGCCAATTAGAGACAACCAATAAAATGCTAATATGATGTTTATTTAATTCATCAATATTTAGCGCTTCTTCAGCATCTTGGGCAAATTCATAAGCATAGGAACTGCCTAGTGCTTTTCTCAATTTGGCTTTCAAACTTTCCAAAATTACAGTTTTATCATCAACACACAAAATAACGGGTTTAGACATGGTAGTTAATCAGTTGACGGTTGACGGTTGACGGTTGACGGTTGACGGTTGACGGTTGATAGCACTTGACAAAGGAAGGAAGAGAATTGGAGGAATGAATAGTCTGATTTTAATTTCTCTCGATCGGGCTTGGGGCTTTAAACCAATTCTTTGCGGTAACTGTTGGCGGAGCAACCCGCGACGCAAATCAATTGCTGAACCATTGTTTAAATTGATGTTAATCGGTTTAAATATATGCTTGATTTGTTGAATTTTAAATTGTAGACTAATATAGTTCGGGGCTTTTTTGTGGTTAGAGGCGGGTTTGTTTAACCTGTTTGCGCGCTTTGGGATATTGATTAATCTGCCCCTACAGATTGTTGAAAATGATGCACGATTTCAACCAGCACGAATCGACTGGACATGATATTAGTTGCTAACTTTGTCAGACCTGATGGATCTGAATGTAGAGATACCTAATGGAGTAGAGACAAGAAAATGATTCCTGAAGCAGAAACTTCATTATCTTTACAACTGCTTTGCAGTATATCAGAATTTTTTTAATTTGGTTGATATTTATAATTTATTTTGAGTATTAATTCTTGATTCTGAGCTTGACTTTGGCTTCGGTGTATGTATATAACAATAATTGTTTTTTTATCGGAATAATTTACCGCAGAGGATGCAGAGGGAGTGAAGAGAGAGATGAATAATAGCGATGCTAACGGAATTGATATTACGCGATCGCACTTTTGATAATAAACCATCATTGGTTTGTAGTGAGGAATGCGAGTCAAGCGTCATGGATGCGGACTCGCATTCCTCACTACGAACCTTTAGCGAAGGCTGAATCCTATTAGTTTGGCGGATCGAAGCGGTTGACAGATAGCGCAACACCGATCATTGGTAGGGCGACGCCGAAGCAAATCAGCCACTGATCTAGGTTCATTGGAGCTGTCTCGAAGATGCGATTGATAAACGGAGAATTAGCAAAGATAATCTGCAAAATTACAGCTACGACAATGCCGACACCGAGGGCGGGAGCTCCGCTAACTTTTTCCTGAGAACCGCTAAATTTAGCCATCAAAGAAGGTAACAATTGGCTGAGACTCAGTAGGTAAAAAATTCTGCCCATTACTAAAGCTTGAATCGCCATTGTTCGGGCTAGTGGCAAAGTTCCCCAATCGGCTTGACGCACCCATTCAAACATTCCGAAAATTATTGTCCAATTGTACAGAGAAATAGCTAAGATGCGTTTGATCCGATTTTCAGTCAGGAAAGGTTCGTTGACTGGGCGCGGCTGCTGTTTCATCACTCCGGGAGACTTGGGCTCGAAAGCAAGGGGCACAGTCATGGTGATCGAGTTGAGCATATTCAGCCAGAGGATTTGTAGCGACAAAATCGGCAATTCTCGGCCGAGTAGAGTGCTGAGCAAAATTGTCATTGATTCTCCGCCGTTGACTGGGAGAATGAAGCTGATGGATTTAAGTAGGTTTTTGTAGACCGATCGCCCTTCTTCTACCGCAGATTCGATCGACGCAAAGTTATCATCGGTCAAAATCATGTCGGCGGCTTCCTTAGAAACCTCCGTACCGCTACCCATTGCGATGCCGATATCGGCTTGTTTGAGGGCGGGGGCGTCGTTAACGCCGTCTCCTGTCATCGCCACAATTTCGCCTTTTTGCTGCAAAGCTTCTACGAGGCGCAGTTTTTGTTCTGGGGCGACGCGCGCAAAAACTGAGCCGGCTTCTACGGCTTCGGCGAGGGCATTTTTGTCCATGGCGGCGAGTTGGGCGCCGGTGTAGGCTACAAGTTCTCTATTGTGTTTGGTTTTGCGGAATCCCATGCGGCGGGCGATCGCCCTGGCGGTAGCGATGTGGTCGCCGGTAATCATTTTAACTTGAATGCCGGCGGTTTGGCAGGCTTGGACGGCGGCGATCGCAGAGGCCCGCGGCGGGTCGATCATGCCTTGGAGTCCGAGGAAAACTAGCCCTGATTCTACGTCTGAGTGAGCAACGGATCCCTGTTCGTGGGGAACGATTTTTTTAGCAAAAGCTAGGACGCGCAAGCCTTGATCGGCCATTGCATCGACTTGGTGGTGGATTTGCTGGCGATCGACTTCTGTCGAATTTCCTTCAGTGTCGAGACTCTCAGCGCAGCGGGTGAGAATTGATTCGACGGAACCTTTGACATACAAAATTTTGTCGCTTGTCGGAGTTCGATGCAGTGTCGCCATGTATTGAAACTGAGATTCAAAGGGAATTGAATCGAGGCGCGGCATGGATTTTTCCAAGACTTGCTGGCTGAGTTCTGCTTTTTTACCTGCTGCAATTAAAGCTCCTTCTGTCGGATCGCCGACGACAATCCAATCATTATCTTTGAATTCTAAATGAGAGTCGTTGCAGATCATTCCGGCTTGCAAACATTCTTGCAAAGCTGGAGATTGATTGACACTAATTGGTAGTTGGTTGAGTTCAATGTCGCCTTCTGGACTGTAACCTGTACCTGTAACGGAGTAGGATTTGCCACCAGAATAGATTTCTTGCACTGTCATCTGATTTTCTGTCAAAGTTCCGGTTTTGTCAGAACAAATGACTGTGGCGCCGCCGAGGGTTTCTACTGCGGGGAGTTTGCGGACGATCGCGTGTTTGGCGGCCATCCGGGAAACACCGACGGCGAGGGTGACGGTAATGACGGCGGGGAGGCCTTCGGGGATGGCGCCGACGATGAGGGCGACTGCTGGTTCGACTGCTTCTTTAAAGGCTGAAACTCCGGCTGGGACTGGTCGCCCTAAACGCACTGCAAAGGTCAAGGTTGCCATTGCGAGGACAAATAGCAGCCAGTTTTGACTGAATTGATTAAATTTGCGGGTGAGGGGCGTGGTGAGGTCGATGTGGCGATCGAGCAATTGGGAGATTTTGCCGGTTTCGGTTTTATTGGCGATCGCAATTACGATACCGCTACCTTGGCCGAAGGTAACAAAACTGCCAGCATAGGCCATGTTATCGCGTTCTGCGAGCGGCGTTTCTTCTGGCAAAACCAAGTTTCCCGCCTGTCCGAGTTGTTTTTCAACAGCAACGGATTCGCCTGTAAGTCCAGATTCATCTATTTGCAAGTCGCGGACTTTCACTAAGCGCAAATCGGCGGGTACTTTGTCACCGGAAGTCAGGGTTACTAAGTCGCCCACAACAAGTTCTTTTGAGGGAACTCTTAATTTCTTGCCACCTCGAATGACTGTGGCTTCTGTGGTAACAGCTTTAGCTAGGGCATCGATTTTTTTCTCAGCCCCAGCTTCTTGGATGAAACTGATAATAGCGTTGGTAGTTGTTACGCCCCAAATTACGCTGGCATTCAGCCATTCTCCAATCAGTGCTTTGATTAAACCGGCACTCAGTAAGATTATCAGGAGGGGTTGGTTAAATTGCAGTATAAATTTTAACCAGGCTGGTTTCCCTGCTTTAACTGTTAGTTCGTTTGGCCCGAATTTTTGTTGGCGACTGGCTGCTTCTGCTGGATCGATACCGTTTTCCAGATTGGTTTCTAATTGAGTTGCAACTTTGGATCTTTCTAAGTAGTGCCAATATTGCTCTGCTACGTCTACATCGTTGGCGGCTTTTGCTGGCATAATTTTTCCTGGATTTTTGTTGTTTGGCGAGCTTTCTTTTATCGATATTGAATCAGCGCGCTCAATACAACTCCTCGCTCGTTGGAGCGTGAATATATTGAGCGACAATAGGGTTGATTAATTGTTTGAAGGCGTTTTGACTTCAATCTATCTTACAGCAGATGTGTCTGTCTTTGCCAATTGGTTTGGGAAATTCTTTTCGGTGCTAAATCTTTTTTGGGAGTTTTCCGAACAGGTAAAAAAAGCTACTCAACTTCTTGACAGATGGCAAGTTTTAGGTTGTATAGATTCCTGAACAATTTAGCATAAACAGTTTGATTTCCGTACTCTGTAACTGTCAACTATCCACTGGTATATGTCTTCCTTGTCTTGTTTATTTGGCAGTTTTCTGCTGTGAGATTTTCCGATTCTGCGATTCCTCCACGGGCGATCGCGAGTGCGCGCGTGTTACAACCTAGGCTAAGGAACAAAATTGTGATCTCATGGAAATAGTGGTAACGCTGCTGCTGGGTTCGGCGCTGTTTGTCTGGGGAATGCGCGCAGGAAAGGCGTTAGTGCGATCGGGAGTGACGGCTAACGATCTGTTTAAGGGCCGAAACTCGATCGCCCTGCTGTTTTTGGGTTTTTACTTTGGCTTGCTGCTGCTGGCGTTAAATCTGCCTCAAATGCCTGTTTTGCCGATCGAGTGGCGATTCCATGGGATGCGAGTAACTTGGACTCTGCTGCGGGTGATGCTGATGGGAGTCTGCGGTATTGGGTTTACTGTAAGTTGGCTGACGGCGCGATCGCAAGTAATCGCAGTAATTTTAATTGGCTTGTTGGGATTGGGAGGATTTACAAGCGCTGAATCCTATTTTTTGGAGCCAATTTACGCTGATTTAATCGATAATTTGCAGCCAAACGGTGTATTTCGGCAAACATCTAGCAGCAGTTGTGCGCCTGCGGCGCTAGCAACCGTGTTGAGGCGTTGGGGAATCGAGGCGACGGAATCGAGTGTAGCGCGTTTAGCAGGAACCAGTCGCTTGGGAACTTCGATGCCGCAGTTAATCGTAGCAGCAAGAGCGTTGGGTTTGAACGCAATAGAATTGAGGCCGACTTGGGAGCAAATGCAGCAAATTAATCGCCCTGGCGTGCTGGCGGTTTGGCTGTTTGACGGCCCTCGGAAGTTACCGCACGCCGTGGCTTTGCTGGGAATGAATGACAGTGTAGCAGCGATTGGAGATCCGGCGCGGGGCAGGATTTTCTATTTAGACAGGGCGACTTTTGCCATGATTTGGCGGGAGGAGTACGTGCCGATTTTTCGTGCTACGGATATGTTGTTAAGTGACAAACAGGCTGTTGATTATTTGACTAAGTTAGGATATAATTCTGGTAATTTGCCAGCAGACATCGAGCGATTTCAAACAGACAAAAAAATGAAAGTCAGCGGCAAATTAGATAGAATGACTGAGTTAATGTTGAGCGGCCCTTTCTTGGAAGGAGTGCCGAGATTGGATGGAAAATAGTTATAAAAAATACCGCGCTCAAGTTTGTAGTGAGGACTTCAGTCCTCTTAAGTTTTTGAGGACTGAAATCCTCACGAAAAACCCGGGCTTTTAGCGCTCTTTCCTAATATTATAAAGAGCGCTGAAGCGCAACTACGTACCTAATTTGTCTAACGACAATAAAACCACCCTGTTTTTTAAGGGGGGGGTTAGGGGAATCGGTTTTCAGTTAAGCGTATTGTATCATAGCATTCATCAAATATCTCACAAACAAATACCAGCCCAACTATCAATTGACTGAGTAGATTTAACCACATTCATCCCCGCCTGCGCGAATCTTAAAAAAGCCGCATCTGCTTGTTCAGTAAAATCAACAACACCAGGAACAACCACCGGCGAAGTACAATCTTCCAACAAATAAACCTTCCTAGCCAACATAGAATCCCGCGCCACAATGTCAGTCAACAAATCATCAATCGTCCAAGCAACACAATGACTCTTCGCTTGTCCCGCAATAATTACCGCATCAAACTCTAACAACTTATCAATAAACCCAGCATTTTTATGAGCAATCGGATTTCCGTCGGCCCCATCTAAGACTTCCGGCTGCAAAACCGAATAGTTTTCAGTTAAGGGATTCCCACCTTTAATCTCAAAAAGTGCTTGACTGTGGCGCGCCATACTGTGAAAAAATATCGCTTCTTCCACCGCAGAAACCAGGGCGTGTCCAATCCCACCCAGCATCGAGTGATACGGCCAAATTGTCAAGGGAAATTTGCCATTGTCGCTGAGTTTCTGTACGTAGTGAAGGCAGTGTTTTTGTAGTTCCGCATAATTCCCACCCGCGATGCTATCGGCGACGGCTGGGTTGACTTTCCAAATTCCTTGCTGCACATCTTCCAGAGTAATTAATGTGGCGGCGGGAATGGGGTTTTCGCCTGCATCATCGATCCAAAATATGGGATGAAAAATTTGCATGGCGGTGTGCGTATCCATTGTCGGCGCAATCGTGGTAATTGCGTTTAAGTTGCGGTAGATGAATTCGCATAGGCGCAGGTTGTCATCAACAGCACCGCTACCGGAACGCCCGCCGACAAATAGTTCAAATTCCGGTACGCAAAATGTATTTTGGGCATCAATTATTAGCAAACAAATTCGCTTTTCGTCGCTAGCTGCTGGCTGAATACTATGTTTTAAAGCCCAATTATTAGCTTCATTCGCTCTTTCTTGATAGGGAACTCGCCAGATTTGACTGATTTTATGGGCATCGAAATATTCTGGAATTGGGAGTTGTGTTTTTGTGGTCATGGTTGATATGTTCAACAGTTGACAGTTGACAGTTGACAGTTGACAGTTTGAGAGCTACCTCTACCTAGAAGGAAGAGGATTGGAGTAATGAATATTCTGATTTTAATTTCTCCCTCAAGGGGAGAGCAGGGCGAACGCATCTAAACTTTATATTAACAGAATATGGTATATTGGACAAGAATTATTGAGTAACTACAAAACATTTAATTAGGGTTCACCTGTATGAAACTCAAACCTAAAATTACCATCGCCGACCATTTTTTTGATCTAGAAGACCCAAGAGTCGAGCGGACGAGACATCATCAATTAATTGATATTATCACTCTCTCAATTTGTGCCGTGATTTGCGGCGCTGATACATGGGTCGATATCGAAAGTTATGGGCGAGCCAAATATGAATGGTTAAAAAAATTTTTAGAATTGCCGAATGGCATACCTTCGCATGACACAATTGCGCGAGTATTTTCTCGCCTGAATCCGGAACAATTTCAGAAATGTTTTTTGAGTTGGATTCAATCTATTAGCTGCTTAAATCCAGGAGAA
>NZ_JAEQCF010000173.1:0-3469 GCF_020738625.1 Microcoleus sp. PH2017_09_SFU_O_A | reverse complement strand
CAAGGGTATGGCTTTTCTAATTTTGATAATTTTAGAAATCGCGTATTAGCTTGTTTCTTGCATTAGATAAAATTATCACCATAAGTTCTGGAGAGCCGTCAGTCTTCGCCCCGCTCTTGCCTTCCTTTCCCATCAGCTCTGCTCTGTAGTTAGGGAGCTTGGTGTTAGAAATCATTCTTACTTCAACGCCCCAGTCACCAAGCTTGTTTATCCACAGTCGGGCGTAATTCATTCCGGTTGGTTCGCAGATTCCAATAACTTTATCGGCGTTGAAGCTTTCAATTTTTAATCTTAATTTATTCAAATTTTCAATGTTCGAGTGAAACACTTCGATATCGGCGTCAAAGTATTCATCACGGGGGCTGCTGGGTTTTTCCAGCATAAAACACGCGGCAATTGAAGACCGAGAAACGTCAATGCCTACGATTAAATATTTCATTTATTTTAGAGAGAGGAGGAGTGAAAAGGACAATAGAGCCTACGAATCTCCCAAAAGCAAATTAATGCTTACTTCACTGATTAAGGCTCGTTTATTTTGTCCGGTTTTTGGATGCGGGCTGGCGCTTACGAAGACAACATAGCAGTTGAGCTAATTTCATCTTTAAAGCGCCACTTGCCTTGCGACTCATCCCGCGACTCCCCCCTTTTTTGAGGGGAGTTTCGGCCGCTGAGTCAAGCGGCACTCATCAGGCGGCGGTGATTCTGATCGTGTTAGTTGCAACTAGCGCAACGTAGGCGTAAATGTGAGTGAGGTCTTTTGAAAGTGTCGGAAAAAATGTTTCAGTTCCAAAAGTTTCTAAGATGCGGTTTGCAGCGTTAATGTATGGATTTAATCATCGGTCGGGCGGCTGTTTTTGTAACATTCCCCGGGATTTGGCTTCTTTGATAATGAGAAAGACTTCTTGAGTTTCAGTCTCGGCAAATTCCCCAAATCGTTCTTTTGCAAGTTTTACGCACGTGGCAATATGATTTTTTGTCTGTTTGTTCATGGTATGCTGGGAGATGAATTGGTCAAGATAGCTTGGGTGCCAAGCGGTTAAAGTGTAATTTAGCCGCTTGTTTTTGTTCTTAGCTTTCGGTTGGTATCTCGACAAAGAAAGCATTGCATTTGGGGTGTTCGCTTTCCCCTCCCATAAATCTTGCAAGAGATGCGGTAATTTGCTCGTCGCTAATTTTCCCCATTTTTTTCACGACTTGATTTGACACATCAGAAACTATATCCCCGATTTCAGCCCCTGTTAGATGTTGTAGGGCCACCAGCAATAGGTTGCTAAATAGCGCAGTTGAAAAAATAACGGATTGCTCCCCAATGGGCAAATTCGCCATTGTGTTAACTGCGGGTACTGGGATATTGTCGGCAACGATCCGAATTGAATTGAGATTGAGTTCGCAACTATCTAGACAGTTGTCTAGCACTTCCGCTAGCTCCTGTAATTCGCGGTAATTCCCCTGGCTTTTTAGAATCAAGTCGGCGATATGTACATCTATGCCCACAATCTCGGCTTTGACTTCAGGTCGAACTGGGGGCAAGTCGGAATGCCTGTAAATAAAAGTATTGTGCATGATTAAAGAAGTAGTTAGGATGAGTCCGACACCTTGTCGGATCTATTTTTTTTGCCACTGATAGCTTTTTGATAGCTTTTCGATGGCACTCTGATAGCAAATCCTCTCTTTTTAGATTTAGATTTAATGTAGGCTTCCGCCCGATCGCAAATCTCTTCTTTTTCGGGCGTCAGTTCCGTTCCCTCACCCTTACCCTCAGGTAGCTTCTCGTCCGGCGGCTCGGTGTCACCAATCAGCATCTCAAGATACTTTGATACAGCCATTCCTGCTGCTGCGGCTTTCTTTTGCAGCAGTTGGTAAGCTTTGCCGCCGATGCGGACTTGCTTGGCTCTGTCCTCTGGATTTTCGTCCAGTGTCTCGCTAATCTTGGCCGCTGTAATGAGCTCCGGCGGGAAACCATCAACAACGGTTTGCCACTTGTCTTGCAGTTCGGAGTGGCCGTACTCATCAACCTTCGCGAACTTCAGAAGCGGTAGTGCTTGGGCTACGGATGTGGGGAGAATCTTGAATTTGGATTTGATGAGTTCCAAGCAGATTTGAGCCGCTTGGATAATCTTTTTACAGTAGAAGTGCGATCGCCCTAAAGCCAGCTTGCAGTATTCGGCAAAATCTACATATTTCTGCTTGTACAAGCGGTAACGCTGCACAGTGTAAAGCATGATTCCTTGTCGCACGTAGTCGAGGAACGAGCGTTTGATGCGCTGCGTGAGGAGTGAAATATCGTTATGCGGTGCTTCGCCGAGAATTTCATTCTCGAAGTCCAGAAGCGGTTGAAATTCCGCTTCTGACGGCTCGCACCAATCGTCGGAGAAGTCAATGTACATATTTAAAATTCCGACTGGTTGTTGACCACTTCAATTTCATGCGATGACGCATCTTGTAGCAAGAATCTCTTGTCAAAAGTCAGTCTCTGTGCGATCGGGTCAATCCCCAGTTTTTCTAAGAAAAACCTCAAACTTTCGTAATGTTGAGTGGCCTTCTCAATGTCTCTGATAAGGGTTTTTAGCGTGTAAGCTTTATTTTCTATTTCGAGTTCTAGCGCGCGGGCATTTTTTGCTAGGCGAGTCTCGGCGTCAAGACTAAGTAGCAATTGATCGATCTGGTCTTTCAACTCTTTGTAACCATCAGAAAGGTCATCTACGTCGCTGCTGACTTCGATTCTTCCGTCTTTCTGAAGGTTTTGCCAGTTGTCCTTTTTGTAGACGGGGATAGAAATCTTGATAAAAGCCATTGTTTTTCACCTGTTAGTTGGAAGGAGGAGAAGAAGCGATCGCCCTCGCTCAAAAAGCGATCGCAGTATAAGCATGATGGAAAGAATATGGGTCAACCATTTAGAAGCTTGCATCACCTCCCGGAGGCGCTCGCCCGCTCAAAAATGTTGCGCTGCGGGCGAACTTTTTAATGCGGTTTGCCCGATCGCCCGCAACGACAGCCATCGGCGGAAAACTGGGGGGTTTTGGCAAAGGCCGGCGAGCGAAAATCCCTGTGTCGGGCGGTTCGTCAGTGTCGATCGGGCGATCGCACCAAACGTCAAATGTGGGGATGGAAAAGTCGCAAGTGTCAAAACTTTCGTTAGCGCAGCCCTCAGAGAGGATCAGCATCCAGGAAATTTCCAAAGTGATGGAACTCGTTTCGATTGTTTCGATTGTTTCAGGCTCGTACTCGTCCAAACAAGGGGCCCATTCAACCATTGATGCTAATTCGATTTGAATCGGCTCCGTGCATTGCGAATCGAGCTCCGTGCATTGCGAATCGAGCTCCGTGCATTGCTCAAAAGATTCGTCAGAGCGATCGCACCAAGCGTCGTAAGGAATGAAAATTTAATAACTTTAGCGTCTGTTAAATAGTCGGCACTGCACGATAATTCCATTTTGGCAGATATTCATCAAAAATAATTTTCATTGTT
>NZ_JAEQCF010000055.1:0-81311 GCF_020738625.1 Microcoleus sp. PH2017_09_SFU_O_A | reverse complement strand
AAGATTCTAAAAGAAGGAATGTAACTCGCATTAAAATTGCCAAGTTACACAATCGAATTGCCGACACCCGCCAAGACTTCCTACACAAATTGTCAACCAAAATAGTCAACGAAAACCAAGTAATTATTTTGGAAGATTTGAACGTGTCAGGCATGGTCAAGAATCGTAAACTTGCCAGTGCAATTAGTCTGCAAGGATGGAGAGAATTCAGGACTCTTTGTGAGGGCAAGTCGGAGAAATTTGGCAGGGAATTCAAGGTAATTAGTAGGTGGGAACCGACTAGCCAAATCTGTGCAGATTGTGGATTCAAATGGGGGAAGATTGATTTATCTATTCGTTCAGTGCTTTGCGTCAGTTGCGGTGTTGAGCAAGATAGAGATGAAAACGCTGCTAACCTTAAATGTACGCGGAGACAGAGTAAGACTATGAAAGGTAGCATCAGTCGATGAGGCGTAAAGAATCCCCGCGCGTTTACGCCGGGGAGTATGTCAATGAGAGATTACTACCCGCTGAGGTGGTTGGGAGCTTTGGGAGCGCAAGTCGAAATTCTGGTACCTTGGGACTTGCGAGAGAAAATAGCTGTAGAAATCCAAAATACTGGCAACTTATACCTATAGTCTTTTGCCCGATAATTATTAAAGCTATTGTGGAAAACTTGCATATTTCTGTGGAAAACCCCCTTTTTCCTGTGGAAAACCACAACTAAACGAAGTGCGATTGCTCTCACCAGATTGATAGGATTTAAAAAATTGGAGGAATTGCGATCGCCTTTCATCGCCTTCCTCCTTTATCACTCAACCTGCTTTTTACTGGAAATACAGCCTAAATCTTTCTTGCTTCATCCTTACCTCTTGCTGATTCCTTCTTCCCTCTCTTGCGCCTCGTAGCTAATTTGGTCGGAATGGTAAGCAGGCGGCTCAACGTGAATTAAGATGCGTACAGGGCTGAAACGTTCTTCCAAACGGGCTTCAACTTCTTCTGTGATCCGGTGAGCAGTTTCTACATCGACAGCATTGACAATCATGTGCATATCAATAAACACTTGACGCCCGATCAGCCCGCGAGAGGCGATCGAGTGACAATTAACAACTCCGGGCACATCCATGGCAATTGCTTGGATGACTTCCGGTGCGATCGCCATTTCATCCACCAACCAAGGCAAATTTTCCGTTAAAACTTTCCAACCGCTGTGAAATACCAAAAGAGCAACTGGAAAAGACAAAAACACATCCAGGGATTGCAATTGAGGTATCTTTAAAATCTGACCTTGCCAAACACCAATCAACCCGCCGATGACCATAATTGTCACCCAAACATCGCTCATCGTGTGCTGGGCGTCAGCCACCAAAATCGCGCTACCGAGACGTTTGCCAACTCTGCGCTCGTAAAAAGTTACAAAAATATTAATCCCCAGTACCAGCAGCAAAATCCACAGTTCATTTGGGGATATTTTGACAGCTTTACCGCCGTGTAGCAGCCTTTCGACAGCACCGCTGAGAATTTCAAAACAGGCAATTCCCAGAAAAACTGCAATTCCCAGAGCTCCGAGAGCGTCAAATTTCTGGTGTCCGTAGGGATGATCGCGATCGGGTTGCGGATTGGCATAATGATTAGTTACCAATCCTAAAATATTATTAGCGCTGTCCGTGACGCTGTGCAAGGCATCTGCCAGCAAACTCAAGGAACCAGTCAGCCATCCCACGCCTGCTTTAATTGCCATCACTAGCAAGTTTAGCAATAAGGTAATGATTAAAACCTTGCGGACTTCGGAACGGTTATCGGCAACCATAGAATCTCCTCTATCAGCGATCGAGTTTTCTGGCTTCTAGTTTAAAGCGTATCAAGTCACGAAAGGTTAAAAGTATTATAGAATCTAGCTTGCAACTAGATTTATTTTCATTAATTTAGCCAAGCTTGTTGAGAGAAGTTTCAATTAATAGCATTCTCGCAGTCCAATTGAGCTGGAACGTACTTCTTTTGGGTTACTATATTTTTTAGCATTAACGATTGTATATTAAATTTCATTGCCCATGTCTCTTTCTCCGCTGACACTGAATTTAGTTGAAGGTTCTGTCTCGTTTAGCTTTTCCCCGGAAGCTGCGCGGGATTTGCAAAGTGCGATCGCCACTTTGATGGACAGCTTGAAAGCCGTAGCAGCCAAAACCGCTGGTGCTAAAGCTTCTCCCCAAAAACCGATGGAATATCGGTATGCAGGGGATGTATTTTTGGAGGTTTTCTGCAACCCAAATATTTGGGCGACTCCTTTTGCTGCGAAAGTGCTGATTACGGTTAGGGACGATCGCCTGCGCGTCACCACCGAAGCCGAACTGAGCCGCCTGCGCGACGATCTCGCTCAGTATATCGAACAAGTTGGTTGAGATGCTTCAACCTGAAACCCGTCGGTTTATCAAGGTTGCATTCTTAATGAATTAGCAGGTTTTGTCAAAGCTTAGTAGGGTGCGTCAGCTATGGTTATTTCATATATAATTAAAAAGCTCTGAGCTGACGCACCCTACGACCAAACTAAGAGGGCTGAAGCCCAACAACGTACCTCATCATTCTGAGAACCGCTATATCTCTAATTGACAAGCTCTAAGCTGAGGCAACCTACGACTTTTTTCTAACTGATAGCTATCAGCAGGCGAAGCCGACCATTCCCACATTGAACCTGCATAATTCTTAGCATCAAAGCCGAAACTTGTCAACACCGAAGTCAACCACGCAGACCTAATTCCGCCACTACAATAACTCACAATTTTAGTTGACAGCGAAACACCTTTCTGCCGCAAGATTTCGACAATTTCCCCGCGAGAGAGGAGTTGTCCCTGCTTGTCCATCAACTGTTTGTAATAAAGGTGAATTGCCCCGGGAATGTGGCCGCCCCGCGTTTCTCCGTAAGGTGTTTTACCTGCATATTCTCGCGGCTCTCGGGCATCAATAACTGCTAAATTATCATTGCCTAAAATAGCTTTTAAATCATCCCGATTGATTTCCCAAGTCGAGCGGCGAGATACGATAAAATCTCCGGGCTGAGGTGGATTATTTGCACCTGTTACGTGAGAAATTCCAGCTTTGACTAAAGCTTGATATCCTCCACCTACAAAAACAGCTTTTTCGTGTCCCAAACTTCGCAGCATCCAAACAATCCGCCCGTCTTCGCCCCATCCTTTCACGGAATTGGCGATCGCGATTACAGGTTTGTCTTGACAAATTCCCAGTGCTTGCAGTTTTTCTGTTAAGATTGTGTCATCTTCGAGAATTTTGCCTTTGTGCGGAAAGTGCGATCGCGAAAATTCCTGCCAAGTTACGGGAATAGCTGGCGGGAGACGGCAAAACCACTTTAAAATAGGTGCGCGAGCATCGAGCAAGGTAGCTCCTCGTGACAGCAACTCCTTAGCTATATCTGCACTTACTATCCAATTATCTGCTAAATTACACATCAATTAGAGATAATTTATTGAGCAACTTTTGCTGTATTAGCACCGCAGGCTACAACCCCTTTAGTATCCATTGTTGGCTTAGCTGGTTTAATCTTGCCAGAAGCAACATTTAGACACAAGATTGTTTGGGTCTTATTTCCTGCCAAAAAGACTCCACCCACAAAACTTTTGAGATTAGATTGATTCGACACTGCATAATTAAATACAGCTTTGTTTACTGTATCAATTGAATATTTGTAATTAGCTGTGTCAGCTTTAATGCCGAGAGCTAGATTAGAAACAGAACTTGTAAAACCCGTATTATTGCGATAGTAGTCTTGCTGAGCTTTATTCATTTCTACCACATATTGTTTGGCTGCTGATTCCTGAGTTTTAAGGGTTGGCGACAACTGAGCATGAGCCACTGTAGGAAACAAAACTGGTATAATTAGAGTTGCGATCGCAATTTTTATCTGCTGGTTACGAGAGCTATAAATCATGTTTTTACCATTGCTTAAAACTTGAATGGCGGTAGGACACCGCACGGCCGTGTCTTTACATATCTGCGGCTTTGGCTACATATTTTACGTCAAATTCATCGCTCGACCTAATTAGCCAAAGCAGTATTATTCGCAAAAATTAATCATGAACTGAGCGGTGGAGTAACATACAATTAAACTAATTGTTTTGCTTGAAACTGTTTCAAATCTTCCGGAGCAACCGTGCCGTATTCTGTGATGATTCCCGAGATTAATGCAGCCGGAGTTACATCAAAAGCTGGATTGTAAAATTCTACTCCTTCAGGACAAATTCGGGTAGTTCCAACTTGATACATTTCAACTGAATCGCGTTCTTCAATGGGGATTTGGCTACCGTCGGAAAGTTCAAAATCAATTGTTGACAGAGGAGCGGCGACAAAGAAGGGGACGTTGTGAGCTTTGGCAACAATTGCTAAACTGTAAGTGCCAATTTTATTGGCGGCGTCGCCGTTAGCAGCGATTCTGTCTGCACCGACAACTACGGCGTGAATCATGCCGAGTTTCATGCAGTGGGCGGCCATATTGTCGGCGATTAATGTGACGGGAATTCCTTCTTGCACGCATTCCCAAGTGGTGAGTTTGGCGCCTTGGAGACGGGGGCGAGTTTCGTCAGCAAAAACTCTGCCGAGTCGGCCTTCTCGCCAAGCAGAACGAAATACACCTAATGCTGTACCGTAGCCGGCTGTGGCTAACGCACCGGCATTGCAGTGAGTTAGTAAGTTCAATTTTTCTGGTGTTGCTGGTAGAACTTCTAAACCTTTGTCGCCGATATCTTTACAAGTTTGTACGTCTTCTGCTTGAATGGTTTTAGCCATTTCTAACAAAGTTTTTTGTACTTGTTCGACGGAACCGCTAGTTTGATTTGCTGTTTTGAGCATTCGGGATATTGCCCAAAACAAATTAACTGCTGTGGGACGAGTCGATCGCAATAATTCACCAACTTGTTCTAGTTTAGCCAGAAATTCAGTGCGATCGCCCGTTTCGATTTCCCTCGCACCCAAATACATCCCGTAAGCTGCTGCTACCCCAATCGCCGGAGCACCTCGCACGATCATAGTTTTAATCGCCTCAGCCATATCTTGAGAGTTGGTAATTTCGACTGTAGCGTATTCTTTGGGCAGTCGGTTTTGCTCAATTAGCAGCACTCGGTCTTCAATCCAGGTGACGGGGGAAACTGGGGATTTTTGAGCAGTCATCGGTTTCAATGATATGAGGGACAAGTTTCTATGATGCCATGAAGGCGACTCTTCCTCCTATGTTATGAGCGATAGGCTGGATTTGCCAAAATCCCTGTCCTGCCGTTGGAGATTGGAGATTGGAGATTGGAGATTTATTGCATATTTACGAATATATGGGTACAGAATTAACAAAAATTATTGTTCAACAGGGATACTCTCGATCGGCTGTTGCGGATTTAAATTGTATATTTCCCGGAACTGTTCCCCACTCCTCAAATTCTCCTCTGGAACATAGCACGCTATCTCTCGCTCGCCCAGCAGCTTATCGACCCATATTGCGTTTCATGCGATCGAGTTCTTCCTCAGCTTCCCAGTTTTGAAACTTTTGTTCTAGAGGGTCTGCCGCCTTAAAACTGTTATAATTAGAACTCTGATTCCAACCCTTTGTATCCCAATTCTGCTCAGTTTTATCTGCTTTAGCGGTAGTTTTAGTTTTCGCTTCTGCGGCTTTGGCCCGGACTTCTTTTCGGCGCAATTGAATTTGGCGGTACAATTCTTTGGCTTTTTCTATCCGTTCTTTGCAGCCTTGCATTTGTCCCCAGCGCTGATTTCCCTGACGCAGCAAAGCTGCTTGTCGCTCTTGGGCGGCTTGAGCGAGATCCAGCCTTTGAGCTGCTTTGGCTTTGTTGGCGCGATCGTTCCAGCGCTGAATTTCTTGGGCGGCGGACAGAATTTCTGCTTGCAGTGTTTTCTCTTGTTTCTGAATCTCTAGAATCAGTCGCAGGGTGTCTTCTTCTTGTTCCTTGAGTTGTTCTTCTATTGCCTGCAATTCCAGGTGGGGGTTGCTACGCAAAAATTCTTCTAATCGGGTTTCTAGAAAGCGGCTGACATCATCAAATATGCTCATTTTTTATGAAAATTCTGTGTTATTGGTTATTTGTTATTGGTTATTTGTTATTCGTTTTTAGCAGTGGAGATTCCCCAGCGATCGATTTATTAGCTACTAACAACTGACCCTTCGACTTCGCTCAAGGCACCGCAACTGACAACTGATAACTGATATCGTTTCCGGTTGCATGGTCAGGTGATTTAACCTTTCTAGAACACTATTGACACAGAGTCCGAGAATAGAGAGCTGAATACAGGACGATGCTACCGGAATTGATATGACAACTGACAACTGACAACTGACAACTGTCAACTGTCAACTAACGGATTAGAACTTTTGTCCGACAAAAACCGATCGCACATCTCCACCCTTGCGGATAACTGCTTCTTGATTTTTGATTTCTGCCAGAGTCCAACCGCTAGCGCCGATGCTTTCACCGACATAAATTCTGCGGGCTACACCGTCTACTTCAAACAAAGCAGCCGATCGATCGCCCAATTCCAAAATCCCCACTAGCGTCTGGGCGGAAGTCGGCGCGCCGGTAACAGCCGCTGCCGATTGCTGGGGCGCTGGCGCGGATTGCCCTGCTGCTGGCGCTGGTGCTGATTCAGTTTCGCGAGCCAAAATCTTTGGCTGCACAGACTCCGAGGGGGAAGCAGCAGCCGCGAGGGGACTGCGATTGCCAGCGGTGGCGATCGCGCGACCGGAGGCAGAGGCTGACGGTGAAGGCGAACCTGCTGCGGTTTGAGAAGCTGCCGGAACCGCCACATTCACCTGAGTCGGAGCCGCCGGAGCCACAGTCACCTGAGCGGGGGGAGGGATGACTACGACTTGGGGTGCAGGTGCTCCCGGCGCGGCGGCGGCTTGTTCTAGGGCATTCGCGATGCGGTTGACTGCTGTCGAAAGACCTGCGGTTGCCGGTGGCGCGCCGGAAATTGAAATGCTCGGGAGTGTTCCTGGGGTTGCGGCTCCCGGAACTGTGGCAAGTTGCGAGTTAGCCTGAGGAGCTTTTTTTTGTTCGATCGCTACTAGCGATCGCTGCACGTATTCGACAAACTGGGTGTCTGGTGCAATTTTGCCACTTGCTGCCGGCGTCTGCGGGGTCGGGGCTGCGGGCAAGCGCACCAGTCCCGACCTGCTTGCCAGCCACAATCCCATGACTAGAAGCAGCGACCCACAGGCTGCTCCTAGCAGGATTCGGTCAAATGATTGTTTGGACTGTTTTTTGGTTGTTTCTAGGGCGACTTGGCGGGCGATCGCTGCTACCTCTTGTTCCCCGCCTCGCGGAGGTTCTGGCGCCAACTGCGACAAAACTATTTGAGGTACCGAGATGGATTTTAGCGCCACGAATTCTGCTGGTGGCATCTGCTCGGCTGGCAGTCCCTCGCTGCCGTCGAATGCTCGATCGACTCCTTCAAACAGTTCGTCCATCAACCGATCGGCGTAGGACTCTACTGCCACTGTTTCGGATGGCACTGTTTCGACGGTCGCCACCACGGCGATCGGATCGGACGCTGATTCCAAGGACATCTGTTTGGCGATTACTTTTTGAGGCATAGTTTTTTGTTGGCTCCCGCTCCTCGACAACTCTGAGATTCTCAACTTCAGATTTCTACAGGATACTTGTGATGTTGACCAATTCTTGGCTTAGAACAGGTTAATTGTAGCTCAACTCATAACAAAATTTTTAGTCTTTGGCAAACTTATTGCCCGGTCTCTACTTCTGAAGCAAGCTGTTTTCCGCCTTTTTGCCTGCTAATTTCTGCTGCCACTTTTACTCAGCCTTAGTCTCATACACATTTTAGTTTTTTTGTCAATGCCCATTCAGGGCTTTCCCCGGCTCTAGACACACAACTTGACTTTACGGCTAATCGATTGAAGAATTGGAGAATTGGAGAATTCAAGAATTGACACCAATGACTATTGAAATACAATATAAGGGACAAATAGAATTACCTGGTGAAAAAATACAGTTACATCTATAAAAAAAGAAGGTTATAGCCTTTCTCAGAAAGATGAGGTACTAATGGGCATAGGGCATAGGGCATAGAGCATAGGACTCGCGGGCATACCTCACTTTTTTGAGAAAGGCTATATATTAATGTATGAGATATTGCCAAACATTTAGGATGGCAGTTAAATAGTATTTATTTTTGCCATTTAAAAAAGTTACAAAGAAATCGTCAACATTACCTTTGAATTCCTTGAAATACTATAGCAAACATCTTAACGCTTTCTCCACTACTTATCTCAACGATTTGCGCGGAGCAATTCTCGCATCTCCTTATTTTGCCATCAATAATCTCAACCGCGACTTCATCGGTACAAAAGGGTTTTCACTGGTATTCCAGCGTTCAGAGATTGCACAAGTCGAACAGAAATTCCCCTGCTTCAAACCCTATCTAGACCAAGCCCTACAGTCAGCTTGTAATGCTTTTTACCTCAACCCTCTACTGCTGAAAGAAGGTTCTCGCGTCGATCCGCATATCGATCTTTGCGATCGTATTGCAAAACAGTTGAACCGCCCGCGACAGTCAGCGTATTGTATGTGCAAGTACCAATAAATCTCGAAGGCGGAGAGTTGGTGTTGCGCTGTCACAAAAAACAAGTCGGGCAAATTAAGCCAGAAGCAAATACGCTGGTGTATTTCCAAGGAGACTTAACCCATTCTGTGAATGCAGTTACAAGTCCTGGGACTCGCCTGAGTTTGGTTTGCGAACAGTACAGTTTGAGTGAAACAGAATTAGCAGATATTCCCGGATTTACATTAGAATCTCGGGCTGTAAAATCCAAAATAAAATAAGACAGTTCCGAGCTTTCATCTAATAAGCTGAGGTGCATCTAAATTTCACAGTTAAGTTTGATAAAATTATTGTGGAGTGGGCGTCTCGCCCGAAAAATTCACTTAGATTTTGATAAAATTATTGTGGGGTGGGCGTCTCGCCCGCACAAAAAACCTAACTTAGATGCGGAACAGCTTATTATGTCTTCCTTCTAATTAAAAATCATGTACTCAGATCCAGTTCAAACAGAATATTCTCGCCTCGCCAAGCGATATGATAGTCGTTGGTCATTTTATGTCAATGCCACAATTGGGGAAACACTCAACCGTCTAGAAATTAACCAAGGAGAACGTATTTTAGACCTTGGTTGTGGAACCGGGGTTTTAATCCAGCGTCTGTTACAGGTGTCTCCAGAATCAGAAGTTATCGGAATTGACGCCTGTGCCGAAATGCTCGAAATTGCCAAACAGAAACTACCTGAATTTGTGGAGTTAAAACTAGGTAGTGCTGACAACCTGCCATTTCCCAGCAACTATTTTGATCTAGTAGTTTCAACCAGTGCATTTCATTTTTTTCGAGATCCATTCCAAGCACTCCAAGAAGCAAAACGGGTTCTCAAACCTAATGGTCGTCTAGTGATTACAGATTGGTGTTATGATTATCTAACTTGCAAGGTTTGTGACTTTTTCCTGCGATGTTTTAACCGCGCTCATTTGCGTACCTATGGAGTCGCGGAATGTCAAGCGATGATGCAAAGTGAGGGATTGCAAGAAGTTGAAATTGAACGATACAAAATCGATTGGTTTTGGGGGATGATGACAGCGACAGCAGTCAATCGATTTTAGATTTTAGATTTTATGATTGATTAACTCATTGATCCAACAGTGATAACACCCGCTGTAATTCCCCACAAGCTGCCTGAAGCGATGGCGGTGCATCTTCTGGTAAGCTTTGAGAATAACATCGATCGGCTAAATTCTCAACATAGGTTTTGCAAATAGCCTCATTTTTCTCATATTTTGCGTAAGCATCCTCCTCATTCACAGTTTCTCCCTGCAAATAGTGTATCCAAGTCTCAATATTGCGCTTGGGGACGAAAATTGCGATCGCCTCATGGGATTCCCTCTTTTCCTGAGCATCTTGATCGAGTATACTAGCTAACTGATTTAGTCTGTCTTGTGGCGTACCCGTATCTGCATCAATTAATACCACTAATGCGATCGATACCCGGTTTTTATTCTGGCGATAAGCTTTCACTTCCACCGGATACTGACTGCGTACATACTGTTCTCCAGATTGGCTACCGGGCGGACAAATCTTAGTCCGAAATAGACCTGTGAAACCTCGCTTTTTCAGGAAATGACGGGCAAAAACCTCCTGCTGTCTGTCCTCGCAGAGAATGACAATCTGAACTCTACGCTGACTCATTCAACCATCCCCGTGCAATCAATTCAGAAACTGGCAATCCAGAATTATCAGCTACTTCACTACTAATTCGTTTAACTCGAACCGCAGCATTGCTTTGACGCTCAAACCAATAGCCAATCGGTGAAGCTAACAGATAGTTAATTAACTCAGGATGGTGAGAAATTAGTAAAGCTTGAAGTTTTCCCTCGTTACAAAGGTCATAAAGTTCAATCAGCCAAGGTTGAATTTCTGGTAATGCTAAAAAGTTTTCCGGTTCATCAATCCACAAAGTATAGTCTTCAGATTTTGTACCGTGAATCAGGGTATATAAAGCAACTAGGGTTTTTTGTCCATCCGACAATTCTCCCAAGCGATATTCAATTGGTTTGATATTGTCTGTTTCTCCTGAAAACCGCAGTTTTAACAACACATTTTCTTCGCTGACTCGCTCAAATTTAAAATTGTTGAATCCATTCAAAACATCTTTTAAAATATTTCCTATTTCCGCAACCTTACCTTGATCTTCAGATAAGTAGCGATACCAAGAAACAAAATTTTCCATTTTTGGAGTCAAACGCATTTGTTCTTGCTTGCTTTCATCAACCATCAAGCTGGGAACAACTTGCACGATGATAAATCGCGCCATCCGTTCTCTAAACCAAGTTAACTTCGTGTTGTCGTTTCTTGGCATTAATGAAGGCAGAATAGATTGCGACCAGTCAAACTGGTATTTCGGGCCTGGCGAATAATCATCTCGATAGAGTTGAACTTCGCCGAATTCAAATTGTAGTAAAAGTCGGTTATCAAAGAGCAGACTCTCGTACCTAACACGACATTTATCTCCATACTCATCGATTTGTAATTGATATGTGTAGCAGCCGTCATTACCGAGAATTTCTAGCTCGAAACGCTGAATTTGTAAGGTTTGCCAGCGGGTGAAGTCCGCAGGTTTGAAAATTCCTTCTACCTTACTGTCGCCGCTGATAAATGCTTGAATTTTTTGCAATACTTCAAAAACAGTCGATTTACCTGAACCGTTAGCACCTAGAAATAGATTAATTGCATCAAAGTCAAGTTCAAAGTTTACCAGACAGCGAAAATTGTCAATATATATTCGTTTCAGCATGGGATTTTTTTACTTATAATTCCTCTAGCTCCTGTCATTGTTAACAGGAGCCAAACACAACACTCGGACAACCAAAATTACCCCAGCCGTTCGGCTAAGTCCAACCACCGCTCAGTCGCAGTATCAATTTCGTGAGTCAATTTAGCCAAACGATCGGATAACTTCTTCACCTCCGCAAACCCGCTCGGAGCATTGTTGGACAAAATCTTCTCAATCTCTGCTTTCTCTGCTTCCAGCTTCGGAATTTTAGTCTCTAATTGCTCGTATTCCCGCTTATCATTGAAGGAAACTTTAGTTGATTTTTGAGGAGCAACTTTGGCTGATGAATTGTTGGATTCAGCGGTGCGTGTAAGTTTTTCTTTGTCTTTTTGTCCTTTGAGTTCCTTGGCTTCTTCGGCTTTCTTGTAATCTAAATACACTGAGTAATTGCCGGGATATAAACGCAAATTGCCGCCAGGTTCCAAGGCGAACACCATGTCGATCGTCCGATCGAGAAAATAGCGATCGTGCGATACTACAATTACGCAGCCGTTAAAGTCTTCGAGATAATCCTCTAAAACCGCCAGAGTCTGCACGTCTAGGTCGTTTGTGGGTTCGTCGAGAATCAGCACGTTGGGCGCACTCATCAGCACTTTCAGCAAAAATAACCTGCGCTTTTCCCCGCCCGAAAGCTTGTTAATGGGTGCATACTGTTGGTTGGGCGGAAACAGAAACTTTTCCAACATTTGAGAAGCAGTAATGATTTCCCCATCCGCCGTTTGCACCAATTCCGCCACACTTTTGAGATATTCAATCACCCGCTGGTCTTCATTCGGTGTCAAATCCTCTGAATGCTGGTCAAAATAACCGATATGAATGGTTGTGCCAATTTCCACAGTACCAGAATCCGGCTGAATGCGTCCGGTGATGATATCCATCAGCGTCGATTTTCCCGCACCGTTGCAGCCAATAATCCCAATCCGGTCTTCGGGAGTGAAATTGTAGGTAAAATCTCTGATTAAAGTGCGATCGCCATAGGCTTTACGGATATTCAACAACTCAATGACTTTCTTGCCAATTCGGCGGCCCGCTGTGGCAATCTCGACTTTACCATTGGCTGTTTTAAACTCCTCTGCGCGCATATCCTTAATGCGATCGATCCGAGCTTTTTGCTTCGTACTTCGCGCTTTCGGCCCTTTCTTGAGCCATTCCAACTCACGCCGCAATACTCCCGAAAATTTGCGCTGAGTGCTGGCGGCGGATTCTTCAGCTAAGGCTTTTTTCTCCAAATAATAAGCGTAATTGCCAGCATAATTGTATAGGTCGGCGCGATCGATCTCCAGAATGCGATTGGTAACGCGATCGAGAAAATAGCGATCGTGCGTAATCAGCAACAAAGCACCGCGATAGCCGTTCAAATAGTTCTGCAACCACTCCACAGACAGCGCATCCAAGTGGTTTGTCGGTTCATCCATCAACAACACATCAGGTTCAGACAACAGCGCCGTTGCTAAGGCAATTCGCTTGCGGTAGCCACCGGACAAGTCGCCAATTTTGGCATGAAAATCCTCAATCCCCAGCTTCGTCAAAATCAATTTAGCCTTAGTTTCCAAATCCCACGCGCCCACCTCATCAATGCGCGCCGAGACAGTAGACAGACGCGCCATCAACTTGTCGGTATCGCCTTTACCGTGGGACAATTCATCCGAAATTTCTTCATATTCCCGCACCAAAGCCATTTGTTCGCCGCTGTCGGCAAATACTTGCTCTAAAACCGTGTGACTTTCGTCTAAATCCGGCTGTTGCGGCAGATAGACAATTGTAGAGCCTGGATTGACCCAGCGATCGCCAGAGTCGATCGACTCCAAGCCCGCAATCATCTTCAGCAGCGTTGATTTCCCGGAACCGTTGGTACCGATGAGTCCGACTTTATCGCCTTCATCCAGGCTGAAGCTGGCATTTGTCAAGAGTTCCTTGATGCCGAAGTCTTTTTTGATCGATCGCAGAGTAAAAATAGTCATGAGTATATAAAATTATCTACTTAGCTTTTGACATTCACTAGCAATTTGCAGTATTTTAGATTATATCATGTCTTGTACCGCACTTGATTTTGATTTGCGATTTCACTCAAGGCAAGCGAGAATTTATCAGTCTAAGTTTCCGAACTGGCAAGATGAGATATAAAATAATAAGTAAGAGTTGAGATTAGGAGCAATGAAAATAGATCGTATTACAAGCAATCCCAAGCGAATGAATGGGCAACCATGTATTCGCGAGCTTCGGCTGACTGTTCGTCGGGTAATCGAGCTGCTAGCAACTTATCCCGATCGAGCAGAACTACATCAAGAGTTTCCAGAATTAGAGGATGAAGATATCCGACAAGCTCTAATTTTTGTATCCTCTTATCTTGACGATCGGATCATTGAACTACCTAATCGTTATGAAGCTGTTGCTTGACCAGGGATTACCACTTTCTGCGGCAGCATTATTACGTGATGCAAGTATCGACACCATCCATGTTGGTGAAATTGGTATGTCTCAAGCCGAAGATGCCGAAATCATCCAGAAAGCCAGAGAAGAGGAACGTGTAGTTGTTACCCTCGATGCAGATTTTCATACATTACTAGCACTTGATGAAGCAGTTTCTCCCTCAGTTATTCGCGTTCGGATTGAAAGGTTACGCGCCCAAGCATTAATGGATTTACTGCTGATGGTAATTGCTCAGTGCGAGGAGGATCTAGAACAAGGCTCTGCCATTTCGATCGAGCCAAGCCGTATTCGGATTCGCCGTCTGCCACTCATACCGGATGTCTAAAAAATAGTCATCAGTATCAACAGTCATTTACCTAGCTTTAGTGTAGCATGATATCGCGTGTATTAATTGCATTATTTCTGCTCATATTGCGTCTTGTACCGCATCTTCGATACAATTATAAGTTAGAGTTCTCATCTTGAGCGGTCTTTGTTTTAGGTGTTGTATTCCCATTCAATTTTAACATCGATAACAGTTTAATTATATGAAATTGCACAACACACCTGAAATTGCTAAGTTGAACGGCTACATGGAAGCTATGAGTTGTTGCTTAGATGGTTGCAACTATGTCGTCCGGTTTAGCGCTAAAGGAATACAGCTTGAGGATAATGAATTAGAATCGCAAACATTGGATGAATTAGCTATTCGAGAGAATCTTCAGGAAGTAATACCTGGTTCGGAATTGCAGAGTTTAATGCAACTAGCTTATCCAAGAACACACCCTCATCTTGCAACTATGTGCGAGTGCCATCACGGTCTCACATGGTTGACTACCAGAGTCAATACCTTTATTGCTCGCATAAATCCGTCAGACGGGTTCAAGAATGTGGACAAGCACAAAAAACAGAACCTGACCATAGGATTTTGGCGTAATGTCAATGCGTGTATTGATTATGAAAATTCTCGATTTTTTCAGTACAATCCAGCCTTCGGTGTAGACGATGAGTTATGGGACTTCATAATTTGGGGCTTCACATTTTTGATTGTGAATGAACAACAACGAAGATGTTTACTGATACATGGTGCTGCATCAGATTAAAAACGATGATAAAGCGTTAGCCAAAGTTTTTGGTTGCAGCTTTAGTTTGTGACTTCATTATGTTTCGTTAGTGCGATCGCAACTGGAGATTGACAAACAAAAAACCTATGCGGTAAAATGAGGAAAAAAGCACGGATAATTCCCAAATGAACGATCGCTCCTCAGCAGATTTGATATCTGTGACAGAGTTACACCGCCAGCTTAACGACTTACTCCAGCAACTATCACCAGAACGATTACAGGTGCTTGCTGATTTTGCAGCTTATTTAGCCAATGCTGAAAGCGAAGCTGCAACTCAAGAACTTTTGGCAATTTCTGGATTGCTAGAGCGAGTTAAGCAAAATGAAGCAACTCTTAAAACTGATTATACAAACTGGAGAAGTCTTCGATCTGATGTATGAAGTTCTTCTCCATCCTGATGCTCAAAAGGTTTATGTCAATGCTGACAAAGCCCTAGCGAATAAAATTGCCCGATGTTTGGAGCAGTTAGAACAAACTCCCCGATCGCACCCTAATATTAAAGCCCTCAAAGGAGATTATGCAGGGTACTATCGCTACCGAATCGGTGACTACAGAGTCATTTACTCGATCGAGGATGAAGTGGTACAGGTATTTGTTGTGGCGATAGCCCATCGCAGTCAAGTTTATGAACCGTGAGGGCGAGTTAGTCAGCCCAGCAGCAAGAGTGATTCCAATCCTTGTAAAAACCCACTATAATTCAGATACCAACCTTTGTTGGAGTATTTTTATATGTCCTTGCAACAGCTTAAAGAAAAAGCCTGTCAACTCTCAGTCAGCGATCGCCTGGCCCTGCTAAGTGCGATCGTTCAATCGCTCCAAACTACACCAGAAATCGAGAATTGGCAATATTTAGTTGCACGTCCTCATGCTTGGCGCAAACAACTGTACATTAAAGGACGTAAATTACTGGCATCGACTATTTGGCGAGACATGACTGCTAATGGGATGTCACCCGAACAAGCCGCCGAAAATTGGGATTTACCGCTGTCTGCTATCTATGAAGCGATTGATTACTGTGAGAATCATCAGGAACTTTTAAAATTAGAAGCAGACGAAGAACGCTATCGATTGGAAGCAAAAGGAGTTCGACTTGAGTCTACAAATGCTGCTTGACGAAGATTCTCAAGCAAAATATTTGGTTAATCTACTTCAAGCAGCCGGTCATGATGTAGCCACAGTCAATACACTGAATTTAATGAATCATCCCGATTCAGTCGTGCTAGACGCTGCTAGAAAAAATGAAAGAGTCCTGCTTACACGCAATTGTGATGACTTTCAGGAATTACATCAAGCCAACCCAGAACATTCAGGAATTTTGGCAGTTTACCAAGATTCTGAAGCTTCTAAGAATATGAGTTATCAGGCGATAGTAAAGGCAATTGATAATTTAGAGATAGCAGAATATGACCTCAATAATCAGTTTGTTGTTCTCAATCAATGGAGTTATTAATTTACAATAAATTTATTGTAAATTAAGAAAGCTTAATCAAAACCCCGATCGCCCGTGCCTGCCAATGTATTATAATACAGATACCAACCAAGGTTGAAGTATCTTTGTATGTCCTTGTTATTATAAACGCAGGTTCGTTCTTATGTCTCAAGCACTTAGGCAAGACATCATCAATATCGCCGAAGAGCAGATTGACGAAATAAAGCAAAAGATTGACTACTATACCACAGAATATGCCATCGAATTCATAGTCGATAAATACCTGGAACAAGATGATGCCGGGCTCGGTGAGATTTATCTCCCTGAATTTCACAGAAACTTGAGATGGGGTATTAATCATCAATCTCGATTCATTGAATCGATTATTCTTGGTGTGCCTATTGCTGCCATGATTGTCGCAGAAATCGAAGAAACTGGAAAAATAGCGATTGTTGATGGAGCTCAGAGGGTGATGACTCTGGCAGCTTTCCTGACAAATCAGTTCCAATTGAGCAACCTCCAAACACTAGATTCTCTAAATGGTTCCTATTTTAAGGATCTCGCACCTTCACGCCAAAGAAAGTTTAAAAACACTTCGATCAGAACGATCGTTCTCTCAGACAAGGCTGATGAGAAAGTAATAAATGAAGTGTTTTGTCGCATCAACTCTTGAGAAGATATTGAATTGCGTACCGACAGATTTTTCAATTAAACTGAAGACATATGATGTTAAAAAACCACTTTTAAGTCAAAGCCTATGAAAGAGTTCATCAGAGACTTTAACAGGCGAGTGGCAGAAATTCAGAAATATTTTGAATTAGTAGATAAGATTGAACAACTTGGTGCATTATCTTCTAAATCAATCATCTTCCCATCAGGTGAATATATTGTTGATAGCGAGATTCAAAAAATCTTGCAGTCTCATTGTTATCTGCTATTATACAATCTCGTCGAATCTTCTATTAGAAACGGCATAACAGCAATTCATGATATTATCTTAATCGAGCAATTAACTTATAAAGATTTAAGTCCGAAAATCAAGAGATTGTGGTTGCTGAATGATAAAAGTAAAAGTTTCAGAGACTCATATATCAAAAAAGATTCGATCGCTGACAATCTTCGGGAATTAATTAAATCGGTTTTGGATGATGAGATGGTTTCGTTAGATTCATCTAATATTCCCATATCGGGAAATTTGGATGCTAAAACTATCAAATAACTCATAGATATGTATGGCTTCTTTGGGAATTTAGGAGTTGCGAGTAGAGAAATAGATGACATTCTGAATTTTGTGGTTAAGATCCGATGCGATTTGGCACATGGAAATGTTTCGTTTTGTGATGCTTTGAGTCAAATACTTTGGAGCAAGTTAGTTGATGATAAAGATAAATTGGTGAAATATCTAACTCATATGCTGAATAATATTGATGATTATATTGATCGGAAGAAATACAGAATTTAGCCGTCGGTAGCGACTAGGGTAAAAATATTCCCACTACTCGATCGCACCTTAATTTCCTAGCTTATTTTTGTCCTCCTTTGCGGAAGTTGTCGCTGTCGGATTTCTCTTGATTCGATCGCCCACGCCTTCCAATGTACTATAATTCAAATACCAACCATTGTTGGAGTGCTTTTTTATATTTCTGCAAGAGCTTAAAGAAAAAGCCTGCCAACTCTCAGTCAGCGAGATCCTTGCGTTACTAAGTGCGATCGTTCAATTTCCCCACTTTGATAAGCACGGTTTTATCATGTCGATTAAAACAGTCTATCGCCTAACTGCCCATCTCAAAAAAATCCCGCTACGAACAGTGCTGATTGTACCGTTTGTGCTGCAAATTGTCGGGACTGCGGGGTTGGTGGGGTATCTTTCCTATACAAACGGGCAAAAGGCGGTTAACAACCTAGCAGATCGGCTAGCAGCACAAATTGGCGATCGCGTCGTACATTACCTCGATACATATCTGTCTGCGCCTCATTCGATCAACCGCATTAACGCCGATGCGGTGCGCCAAAAAACAATCAATTTACAAGATTTGCGGCAACTCGAACGCTACCTTTCGTTTCAACTCAAACAGTTCGATTCGCCGACAACCATTATTTTTGGTAGCAAACGGGGAGACTTCGTGGGAAGCGATCGCACTATCGGACAGAATCTGATTATGCGATCGGATGAGTTCGATCGGGGCATCATCAATATGTATGTTCCAGACTTGCTAGGTAATAGAACCAAACTATACAAAACTTTTCGACAACCTGATGCCACAAATAGGCCTTGGTACCAAGCTGCTAAAGCTGCCGGGAAATCCACCTGGAGTAATATTTTTCAAGTCGGTAACAATACAGATTTAGTAATTAACGGCAATCGACCGATTTATGATGAGGCGACAAAGGAACTGCTGGGAGTCTTTTCGGTAAACCTCAACATTAGAAAGATTGCCAATTTTCTCGATAGCATAAAAACTAGCAAGTCGGCAAAAATTTTTATTATCGAACGCAGCGGGTTGTTAGTAGCCAATTCCGGGCCCGACAATCCCTATATTTTGAGCAACCAGCAGTTTAATCGATTAAAATTAACGGCAAGCCCAAATGCTACAATCCGCGCCACGGGTCTATTTTTAACGAATCACTTTGGCGATTTTTCCCAAATTAATCATGTTCAACACCTTGAATTTGAAATTGACGGCCAATCCCAATTACTCAAAGTAGTACCTTACAAGGATAATTTTGGTTTAGATTGGTTGATTGCGATCGTCATCCCAGAATCTGATTTTATGGCAGAAATTGACGCCAACAATCTCACCACAATTATACTATGTGCGACTGCCTTAACGGGAGCAATTGTTGTCGGCATTTTCACAGCCAAATGGATAACAGAGCCACTTTTATGCTTAAATACTGCCGCCAAAGCTCTAGCTAACAATGAAGGGAATACAAATGTCGAGATCGATCGCGCTGATGAAGTCGGGCAATTGGCAAATTCGTTCAATTATATGGCAGACAAACTGCAATATGCTTTCAAATCGCTCCAATCTTTAAATGCTGCCTTAACCGACAGTGAAAGCCGCATGAAACAAATCCTCGAAGCTATGCCGGTGGGAGTATCAGTTCATGATATTACTGGACAACTGATTTACATAAATCAGATAGCGCGACAGTTAGTAAATATCCAAACTATACCGGAGTCTACAATTGAGCAAATAGCAAAAGTTTTTAGACTTTACGATGCAGGAACAGATGAATTATATTCAATTGAAAAAAATCCAGTCGCTCGATCGCTCAAAGGAGAAACCGTGAGAGTGGAAGACATAGAAATTCGTTTGCCCGATCGCACTATTCCTTTAGAAGTTTTTAGTACGCCGCTGTTTGATGAAGCTGGCAACATTATCGGCGCGATCGCAGCTTCTCAAGACATCACCGATCGCAAAAAAGCCGAAAAGTTGCAGGCAGACTACAATCGCACTTTAGAACAAAAGGTGAGCGATCGCATTGCCGAACTCCAAAGAGCAAAAGAAGCCGCCGAAGTCGCATCCCTTGCTAAAAGTGCCTTTCTTGCCAATATGAGCCACGAATTGCGTACTCCCCTCAATGCCATTCTCGGCTACACTCAAATACTTTCCCGACAGCCAGATTTTTCTCCCCGCGACAAAGAGCAAATTCGCACGATCCAGCAGTGCGGTTCTCAGTTGCTGACTTTAATTAATGATATTTTAGATTTGGCTAAAATTGAAGCTGAAAAGATGGAGTTAACTGTTAACGATGTTTGTTTGTCGGATTTTCTCAATGACATATTAGAAATTTTTCGGTTCAAAGCCGAAGAAAAGAACCTGGTCTTTGTCACCCAAATAGCAGGTAAAATTCCGGATTTTGTATCTGTCGATGAAAAGCGGTTGCGTCAAATTCTCCTGAATTTATTAAGTAACGCGATTAAATTTACTGATGAAGGTAGCATACTTTTTAAGGTAGAGGTAATTGAGAACAGTCAACCTGTTGCAGGAATATTGAGCGGGGGCCAGGAATCAGATTTTTTATTTAATGCAAGTCCCGCCTTCCCAATTACCAAAATCCACTTTCAAGTTAAAGATACAGGCATCGGAATTACTAGCGATGCAATAGAACGAATATTTCTACCTTTTGAACAAGTGAACGAAATCGGGCAGAAAACAGAAGGGACGGGTTTGGGATTAAACATTGCCCAAACCTTAGTTTCGCTGATGGGAGGGGAACTCAAAGTCGAAAGTTGTTGGGGTGTTGGGAGTACGTTTTGGTTTGAGATTGAATTGTCCCTCGCAGATGTGCTCCTACCAGTTTTGCCACCACCACAGCAACCCGTAATTACAGGTTATGAAGGTCAACGGCGTAGAATATTAGTTGTTGACGATAGCCCAGAAAATCGCTCTTTGATGGTGGATATTTTAGCACCGCTGGGTTTTGAGTTAATTGAGGCTGATTCTGGTGAAAGAGGTTTAGCAATAGCGATTTCCCAGGAACCGGATTTAATTATTGCTGACTTGTTGATGCCTGGAATCAGCGGTTTTGAACTCTGCGCTCAATTGCGTTGTTTGCCAATGTTTCGGGAGACGCCAATCTTGATTGCTACTAGCGGGCTGTTCGAGTTGGAGTTGGAAAAGCAAGAGGAAATAGGCTACACTGATTTTATCAGTAAATTTTTTATAATTGATGATTTTTTGGCAAAAATACAGAATTATCTGGGACTGATTTGGATTTTTGAGGCTTCGGGCGATTCCCTACGGGATAACTCCATCGCGCGTACTTTCTCTGAATTGGCGATCGGCTCAGAAGACGTAGAAATGCCTCCCCGCGAAGAGTTACTTTATTTGTACGAAGCCGCTCAAATCGGTAATTTCGAGCAGGTTAAGTACGAAGCACAGCGCCTGCAAGAGTTAAATCCGACCTATGCCCTATTTGCTCGGAAAATTTGGCAGTTAGTCGATCGCTATGACGATGACGCGATAATTAAACTAATTGGGCCTTACTTAAATCCGGGCGACTAAAATTGCTTCCTAGTACGGAGTTCAATCCTCATAATCTGATTTAACAAGCAGTTATAGCCTCAATCCTAAAAATCGTTCGGAGCCAGCAGTTGACAGTTGACAGTTGACCGCTTGACAGTTTGAGAGCGACCTCTACCTAGAAGGAAGAGGATTGGAGTAATGAATAGTCTGATTTTAATTTCTCCCTCAAAGACGGGCGGGCTTTCAACCAATTCTTTCTGGTAAGTAAGTCATGGCCAGTCAAACGTAAGCGTTGGGATGCGCGACGATCGCCATCGCTGGTATTGGGTACATCTTATTTTTGCATTTTTAGTAGTGCTGTCCCCGCTCGCGTGCTGTGTAAAGCACGCGAGCGGGGACAGCACTGTAAAAAACATCCTTTTTGCGAAAATGAGATGCTCCCGCTGGTATGTATGGCAGTTGTACGTCACGGCACCAGAAACCCAGTTTTTCACACTCTAAAGTTGATATAACCGAGCAAATTTGAAGAATAAATAGTAGAATAGATTTCTATAAGGGTTCCATCTCCTACATCCGATCTGTTGCACCAAATTCTACCAAACTCAAGCAGCCGAGTAACAGCGATGCAACATCTCGGCTTTCAGGTTGAGTTTGTGGCAAGCAACTCTGTTTCTCTATTCAATGCCTTCTCATATTCTTGTATGTTGGGTTAAGACACTCCCAATCAACCTACTTTATGTGAGCCATTTCGTTGATTTTCAAACATAAAAATATGCAGACTCAGCCAAAAAGCAAAGTATTAATCGTAGACGACCAACCCGCTAATATTAACATATTATCATATTTCTTAGTGGAATACGGATTTGAGATTTTTGTAGCTACAACGGGAGAAAAAGCGCTGGATAGAGTCACAAAAATCTTGCCAGATATCATTTTGCTAGATGTGATGATGCCGGGAATAGACGGATTTGAAACCTGCCGCCGCCTGAAATCAATAGATGAAGTTAAGGACATTCCCGTAATTTTTATGACAGCTCTTTCCGAGGCTGCGGATAAAGTGAAAGGGTTGACTTTGGGTGCAGTAGACTACATCACTAAACCGCTGGAGCACGAAGAGACGATCGCCCGCATCAACGTTCACCTACAACTGCGAAACCTCACCAAACAATTAGAACAACAAAATATGCTGTTGCGATCGGAAGTGCGATCGCGCCAATTAGCCGAGTTAGCCCTGCGCTTTTCCGAAGAAAAATTTGCCAAAGCTTTTCGCAGCAGCCCCGCCGCCATGACAATCGCCACACTGGAAAAGGGATACTTAACGGAAGTCAACCAGAGCTTTTGCAACCTCACCGGCTATTTTCCCGAGGAAATCTTGGGAAAAACCGATCGCCAAATCAATTTATGGGAGAATTTGGGCGATCGCGATCGTTTCTTAGAAATCTTGCACATATCCGGCAGTATTTACAAACAAGAATTCCAGTTTCGTACCAAGTTCGACAATATCAAGTGTGTCCTCATATCCGCAGAAATCATTAGCATTGGCGACACCAACTGCATTCTAATGATGACTTACGACATTACCGAGCAAAAGCTTGCACAAGAAACCTCATACCGCCGCGAACAAGAATTCAGGGCCTTAGCGGAAAATTCCCCGGATATGATTGCCCGATTTGACAAGCAACTGCGCCACCTTTACGTCAATCCAGCAGCCGAATTAGCGACAGGAATCCCCGCCGCAGCATTCACGGGTAAAACCCATCGAGAGTTAGGAATGTCTGAGGAAGTGGTGATGCTCTCGGAAGCAGCTTTGTGCGCCGTATTCGCTAACGGCACCGAACAGTGCTTTGAGTTTAATTTTCTCACAAAATCAGGCACTAAATTTTATCAAGTTTGCATGGTTCCTGAATTTAAGCGCGATCGGATAATTGCATCTGTCTTATCTGTCAGCCGCGACATCACCGCTGTCAAACAAGCCGAACTGGAACTGCGAAAAAGCGAACTGCGGGAACGAGAAAAAGCTACTCAATTAAAATTAACATTAGACAATCTCCGACGCACCCAATCCCAACTGATTCAAACGGAAAAAATGTTAAGTCTCGGGAGAATGGTAGCAGGAGTTGCCCACGAAATTAACAATCCCAATAGTTTTATTTTGGGCAATATCAATCCAGCCCGCCACTATTTCCAAGATTTAAACAACCTCCTGGAACTTTACAAAAACAAATATCCAGAACCCGGAGCCGAAATACAACAACTCGCTGAGAGTATAGATTTAGATTTTTTGCAAAAAGATTGGTCGCGGCTAATGCAGTCAATCGAGTCTGGAGCATCGCGCATCCAACAAATTGTTGAATCGTTAAAGTTTTTCACAAAGCTCGACGAATCCGGCATCAAAGAAGTAGATATCAATCAAAATCTCGATCACACTTTACTATTCGTCCAGCACCGAGCGGGAGGTAAAGGTGTTAGCAAAAAAAGCGGAAGCAGCATTATTTCTCAAGAGATTGAAGTAATAAAAAACTACGGCAACCTGCCGGAAGTTCCCTGTTACAGCAGTCAGTTGAATCAGGTGTTTGCCAGTTTGCTAAATAATGCCATTGATGCCCTAGAAACTCAACCTTACCCCAAAATAGAGATTCATACTGAGCTGGAAACAGCAGAATGTTCGGGAGTTGGCAAAGGCAAAGCAGCAAGAGCTTACAATCAGTTGTCAGCGACAATTACTCCCGAAAATTCTCCCAGTCAATTCGCAGTGATTCGGATTGCTGACAACGGTATTGGCATGAGTGAAGCAGTGGTAAAAAAGATGTTTGACCCGTTTTTTACCACAAAACCTGTAGGGAGTGGCACGGGATTGGGTTTATCTATCAGTCACCAAATTGTTGTCGAACAACACGGCGGTCAAATTAGTTGTATTTCTGCTCCCGGTAAAGGGACAGAATTCGTTGTGAAGATTCCTTTACAACAGGTAACTTGCGATCGGGAAACTCGACACCCGGTTTCTTTGTAAGTCAGTCAGTAGGATGCCGATCGCAGGGGAAAATTCTTAAGTAGGCGATCGCCACATTATTGTACCCGCACTCGGCACCCTAACATAACTTCCTTCTTGCTTCGGCCGAATGCTATAACAAAAAAATAATTAACAAGCGCACACAGCAAATGAAATATTTCTTCTTATCCGACGGCTGGAAAGTGGGGCGCGTCTGGGGAGTTGGCGGCGAGTGGACAGCAGCCGGCTGGAGGCGCCAGCCAGACATCCAACAGCTCAAGCTCTCCCTGTTGGATCGCAACGAAAAAATGTGGCTCTACCGCGTAGAAGACGCCGTGCTCATGGTAGAAGTCAAACCCTGTGCCCCTCCAGATCCCGCAGATCCGGCAAAAAATATCGGCAGCGTCACCCTCACCAGACTGATCGATGCCGAGCAAGTCCTCGAACGCCTCGGGACGATCGCCACCCGCTGCGAAATCGAGAACCCGCAATTAATGTAAGGCCGAACATATTGCAATCGGTTCTAACACTCGATACACTTCTTTAAATAACTTTCATTTTTATGCCTCCACCCCTGTGAGGGTTTAAAACAGTAGCCGAAAAATCTAGACTTGTCTAGATTTTTCAGACTTTGACGATCGCCGAGCAATAAATCGTTATAAACTGGAAAAACGCTTGATTGGTGCGGGTTGCTAAAGCTGACTGGGCATGAAAACCACAGAAACACACTTGGCACAAATTAATCATCAAAAAATCAAATATGGAAGTCCTCTGCTAATAAGGGCAGTCTCTAACTGGGAAGATTAGGCCAACCTGAGCAATCAGGAAGCTTATAGCACTTGATCTAGGCTAAACATAGACCGCTAAGTTTGATTTACAGATTTCTGTAGGTTTTTAGAAGCGGTAGAAAGGATTCGGCACTCGTCAGAATTTACAGCCCGCAGGTAACTGCACGGCATTGAGAATCTGATTTTTCCGTCAAAATAGACATCATCACTTACACCTTGGAGAACCGCAGTCAATGGGACTACCCTGGTATCGCGTACACACAGTCGTCTTAAATGACCCAGGTCGATTGATTTCTGTACACTTAATGCACACTGCCCTCGTGGCTGGTTGGGCCGGCTCAATGGCCCTTTACGAACTAGCAGTTTTTGACCCCACAGACCCAGTTCTTAACCCGATGTGGCGTCAAGGGATGTTCGTGCTACCCTTCATGGCTCGCTTAGGAGTCACCGGTTCTTGGGGCGGTTGGAGCCTCACCGGCGAAACTAACGTCGATCCGGGCTTCTGGTCTGTTGAAGGCGTTGCTGTTGCTCACATCATCCTCTCCGGTTTGCTGTTTTTAGCAGCAGTCTGGCACTGGGTATTCTGGGATTTGGAACTCTTCAGAGATCCTCGCACCGGCGAACCAGCCCTCGACTTGCCAAAAATGTTTGGCATTCACTTGTTCCTCTCCGGCTTGCTGTGCTTCGGCTTCGGGGCATTTCACCTTTCCGGACTTTTTGGCCCGGGAATGTGGGTTTCCGACCCCTACGGCTTGACCGGTCACGTCCAACCAGTGGCGCCTGCTTGGGGCCCTGAAGGCTTCGATCCGTTCAATCCCGGTGGCATCGTCGCTCACCACATTGCAGCGGGTGTAGTCGGCGTAATTGCCGGTTTGTTCCACTTGACTGTGCGGCCGCCGGAACGTCTTTACAAAGCCCTGCGGATGGGTAACATCGAAACTGTACTTTCTAGCAGTATTGCTGCTGTGTTCTTTGCAGCTTTCGTGGTTGCGGGTACGATGTGGTACGGTTCTGCTGCTACTCCGATCGAGCTTTTCGGCCCGACTCGCTATCAGTGGGACGGCAACTATTTCCAACAAGAGATCGATCGCAGAGCTCAAGCTAGCTTGGCCGCCGGTCAAAGCTTCCAACAAGCTTACGAGCAAATTCCCGAAAAATTGGCTTTCTACGACTACGTGGGCAACTCTCCTGCTAAAGGTGGTTTGTTCCGTGCTGGCGCGATGGTCAACGGCGACGGTATTGCTAAAACTTGGTTGGGCCATGCAGTATTTACTGACAACGAAGGTCGGGTATTGTCGGTACGACGCCTCCCGAACTTCTTTGAAACTTTCCCAGTAATTTTGACGGACAAAGATGGGGTCGTTCGCGCTGACATCCCCTTCCGCCGTGCTGAATCAAAATACAGCTTTGAACAAAGCGGAGTTACTGTCAGCTTCTACGGTGGCGAACTGAACGGTCAAACTTTTAAGAATCCTTTAGATGTTAAGAAGTTTGCTCGCGCCGCCCAACAGGGTGAAGTATTTGAATTCGATCGCGAAACCTTGAATTCTGACGGTGTTTTCCGTACTTCAACTCGCGGTTGGTTTACTTTCGGACACGTTTGCTTTGCTTTGCTGTTCTTCTTCGGCCATATCTGGCACGGTTCTCGGACTATTTTCCGCGACGTGTTTGCTGGAGTTGAGGCTGACCTGGAAGAACAAGTCGAGTGGGGCTTGTTCCAAAAACTGGGCGACAAGAGCACAAGAAGAGAAGAATCTATCTAGTTTTCTGCCGCCGAAGAGTACATCGGGAAACTTCCCCGGTGCACAAAAACCCGGTTTCTTCAAGAAACCGGGTTTTTTTAGTTATTGACACTCCCCGACCTTAAGGTACGGGGATTCTTAAGACATTTCTGTCAAAATATCCCGCGCAAGCGTGGGTTCCCAGGCTGACTACATTTGCAGCCTAGCTGCGTAGTCATATCTCCTCAAAAATGTTTTGGGCGTAGACTTTCCCCCAGTCCGGGGGTAGGTTTTTACATCTTGTCTGATCTAGTTATTCTACCATATTCATTTGTTAAGATGGATTTGTTATTTTACTTAACAATGTAAAAAAGTCGTCCGATCGGGACGGGGTTTTCAACCCAATTTTCTGATAAAATAATACGGCAAGGGAAGATAGGGAAAATTTAACATGGAAAGCGTTGCTTACATTTTGATTCTGGCTTTAGCCTTAGGTGTACTATTTTTTGCGATCGCCTTTCGGGAACCACCCCGGATTGGCAAATAATTAGCTATACGCTGGCAGCCAAGGGGTGTCAACAATGGCCTCAAAACCTTTGTATCTCTTGTTTATAGCAGAGTCTCGATCCCCTAAATCCCCCTTAAGAAGGGGGACTTTGAGAGAATTTCCGCCCCCTCGATAGTCAGGGGACGAAAGATAAAACTGCTGTCCTCCCGGATAGTGGGGGGACGCAAGACACTCTTGTCCCCCCGACCTAAGGGGGGCTAGGGGGGATCGGGCCTAGCCATCAAACAGCAGTCTAGAACTAGGTTTTAGCTCAAGTTGAGACACATCCTCAGCACTGTATCCTCAGTAATTTTTCTAGTCCAGCTATTCATCAGACCCCCGGGCGGTTAGATGAATGGCAATTTGCTGGCAACACCTGTTAAAATCAGCAATCATGCGCTGTTCCTCCTGTCAACACACAAATAGCCGCGTTCTCGAATCGCGTTCAGCCGAATCTGGTCAAAGCATCCGTCGGCGGCGCGAATGTTTGAGCTGTCAGCACCGCTTCACAACTTACGAACGCATAGAATTTGTGCCGATTACGGTGATTAAGCGGGACGGGAAGCGCGAATCTTTCGATCGGTCAAAATTAGTCAGAGGACTGGTTCGGGCCTGCGAAAAAACAGGTTTGTCTTCGGGACAGCTCGAAACCCTCGCAGAAGAAATCGAAGCCCAACTGCAAGGTCGATCGCTCCGGGAAGTCACGAGTTCTAACATTGGAGAATTAGTATTATTACATTTGCGGCCACTCAGCGAAGTCGCTTATGTCCGTTTCGCCTCTGTATATCGGCAATTTCGGGGCATTCGAGATTTTGTCGATACCCTGAATCACCTTCAGAGTCCCCTTGACGCAGCTTTGTGCCCAGAAACTGGGCCAGAAAATGAATCGGATTTGTCGGAACCGGATGAGTCGTGCGATCGAGCAAACCAGGAATCCTGCGTTATGTCAATTCCGGTTGCACCCTCAGTTGACTCAGGACACGGCAATGCCGTATCCCTACCCTAAAATAATCCATCGGGTAGGGACACGGCACTGCCGTGTCCGGATGCTTCTCAGGCAACTCAGGACACGGCAATGCCGTTTCCCTACCTAAATTAATTTAAAAGCAGTATGCCGATAAGGTATAATAATCCACTGGACTCTGAATGTTAAAAATCAAACGCTTTAACACAGAGTTGGAATTAAGAGCAATGGCAAGCGCCGGTGTACGGTTGCACCGGGCAAAAGTTGGCAAAAACTGACTTTCGTAAAAGATTTTGCAAGAAGTTAACCACTTTTTCAGCAAAATCTCTAGTATCTGCCTGCAAACGAAAAACATGAAGGAGAGAAATCCTAGGAAACTATTCGCATGGTCAATACCAAAACCACAGTCAAAGACATCGGCTTTACTCACGAAGATTTTGCGGCCTTACTTGATAAATATGACTATCACTTTAGCCCCGGCGATGTAGTAGCGGGTACAGTTTTTAGTATAGAACCGAGGGGCGCTCTGATTGATATCGGTGCTAAAACAGCAGCGTACATTCCCATTCAGGAAATGTCGATCAATCGAGTCGAAAGCCCTGAAGAGGTATTGCAATCAAACGAAACCAGAGAATTTTTCATCCTCACCGATGAAAATGAAGACGGACAATTAACCCTGTCCATTCGACGCATTGAGTATATGCGCGCCTGGGAAAGAGTGCGACAACTGCAAGCAGAAGACGCTACAGTTCGATCGCAAGTATTTGCCACTAACCGTGGCGGCGCACTGGTGAGAATAGAAGGGTTGCGAGGCTTCATTCCCGGTTCTCACATCAGCACCCGCAAACCGAAGGAAGAATTAGTCGCCGAAGAATTACCCTTGAAATTCTTAGAGGTAGACGAAGACCGCAACCGCCTAGTATTAAGTCATCGTCGCGCCTTAGTTGAGCGCAAGATGAACCGCCTCGAAGTCGGGGAAGTGGTCATCGGTACAGTACGCGGTATCAAGCCCTACGGTGCTTTTATCGACATCGGCGGCGTCAGCGGCTTGCTACACATCTCGGAAATTTCGCACGATCACATCGATACGCCTCATAGCGTGTTTAATGTCAACGACGAAGTGAAGGTGATGATCATTGACTTGGATGCCGAAAGAGGCCGGATTTCTCTCTCCACCAAACAGTTGGAACCGGAACCGGGCGCGATGGTCAAAAATCGTGAATTGGTATACGAGAAAGCTGAGGAAATGGCTGCTAAGTTCCGTGAAAAAATGCTGGCCCAAAAGCAAGCTAAAGCTGGGATAGAAGTTCCTGCTGATTCAACTGATGCCGATGAACTCTCCGATGAAATACTCGAAGATGTGCCCTCAGCAATGGAAGAAGATTTGCCGGAAGAAACAACCGCAGCAGTCACGGAAGCTACACCCGAAGTAGTCACGGAAGCTACACCCGAACCAGTCACGGAAGCTACATCCGAACCAGTTACGGAAGCTACATCCGAACCAGTTACGGAAGCTACACCCGAAGCAACATTAGAGGTATCCTCAGAAATACCTCCGGTGACAGTCGAATAATATCGGCATCACCAAGAAATTGGGTTTGAAGCCCCGTCCTTCCAGGACGGCTTTGTGCCAGAATGTAGGTGGTTGAAATCCCCGCCGTATAGTGCAGCGATATATACTCATCAGAGTTGAAACCGGGACTGCTCAAGAAATAGGGAAAGACTGAAGGGCAATGGTTATAATCCAACCTGGAAGCAAAACAAAAGTATTGTTAGTTAAAACAAAACGATACATATAGTCGGGATAGGGCATTGCCACGACTCTAAACGGACATGGAGGAAGAGTAAGACAACCGGGCGTTGCATCATCCGATGAAGTGTCAAGAATCCCCGCTCGTTTACGACGGGGAGTATGTCAATGTTATTAATTAAGGAGGGTATACCCTCTTTTTTTTTAAGTAAATTTTTACAAAGAAAGAATATGAGTCAATCGATCTTCTGTTAACAAAGAGATTGAGAAAATTTGTAGGGGTAGTGGACGGTGCGTGCCTACCCTCCTCTCCTCATCCACTATTTTGTAGGTGTTTCAGGGATGGGGCGGGCACGGGGGCACCGCCCCTACAGGAATAGGGCGGGCACGGGGGCACCGCCCCTACAGAAAATTAAACAGCCCTGATTGACAAATACGGGGTTTTTCAGGAGATTTCTATGAGCACCTCCGAGACAAATATACCCGAATCGATCGCACCATCGGCGATCGACGAGGCAGAGCAAAACACAGTAGAAGCCCCGTTTCCCATCGTTGGGATTGTCGCCTCAGCCGGAGGGCTAGAAGCATTCACAGAGTTTCTGGGCCACTTACCTGCCGATACGGGCATGGCATTTGTGCTAATTCAGCACCTCGATCCCAATTACAAAAGCCTGTTAAGCGAAATCCTCGCCACAAAGACAGAAATGCCTGTTAGTCAGGTGGAAGACGGCACGACTGTAGAGCCAAATCAAGTATATATAATTCCGCCTAACACTAAGATGACTCTCGTGGAAGGGGTGCTGAAACTTACACCCCGCGAGAAAGTTTATGGAAAATATATGCCGGGAGATGCGTTTCTGGTGTCCTTGGCTGTCGATCGCGGACACAAGGCGATCGCCATAATATTATCCGGGGGAGACGGAGACGGTTCGCTGGGAATCAAGGCAATCAAAGCAGCCGGTGGCTTGACATTTGCTCAATGCGAAGCCTCGGCAAAATTCGATAGTATGCCGAATACCGCAGTTGCCACAGGTGATGTAGACTTCGTTCTGCCCCCTCAACAAATTGCTCAGGAATTGGCAAATCTCAGTGGCAATCCCTGGATTTCTTGCCCGATATCGACGATCGCGGTTGCAGTATCACCCGAACAAAGTGATGTCCGGGCAACTATTTTGGGACTGTTGCGATCGACCACAGGCGTTGATTTTACCCACTATAAAGTCGCTACGGTCGATCGACGCATCCAGCGACGGATGCTGTTATACAAGCTGGAACGATTGGCAGATTACGCCCAATATCTGCGAGACTATCCGGCTGAAGTCCATGCTCTGTATCAAGAAATCCTGATCCACGTCACCAGTTTTTTTCGCGATCCAGAAGCCTTTGAACAGTTAAAAGAGCTGGTTTTTCCCACGATTACCCAAAATAAATCGGCAGAAATTCCCATCCGGATTTGGGTGGCGGGATGTTCCACGGGAGAAGAAGTTTACTCGATCGCGATTTGTTTGTTAGAGTTTTTGAGCGATCGAGCTCCCCTACCACAGATCCAGATTTTTGCCACAGATATTAGCGAAGCGGCGATTAGCAAAGCAAGGTCTGGCTTCTACTTAGAAAACCAGATGATCGACGTTTCAGCAGAGCGCCGGGCTCGCTTCTTTCTGGTGGAAGGAGGAGGCTATAAAATCAACAAAACAGTCCGCGAGCTGTGTATATTTGCCAGACAAAACTTAGGCAGCGACCCGCCTTTTTCCAATCTCGATCTAATTAGCTGTCGCAATGTGCTGATTTACTTAGCAGAGCCGTTGCAAAAACGAGTGATTCCGATTTTTCATTACAGTCTTAACCCGACTGGCTTTCTCCTATTAGGCACTTCTGAGAGTATCGGAAAATTCTCATCCTTATTTGATTCAGTACACACAAAGTGCAAAATTTATGCTAAAAAATTGACTGAAAATAGTCCGATATTTTCGTTTTCGACGAGTTCTTATCCCGTCGCTAAAGTAGATGAATCTGAGCAAATGAATGAAAACGATCCAGATTCATTTGACTTACAGCGATACACAGACCAACTGATTTTGAATCGCTATGCCCCAGCAGGTGTGGTTGTCAACGAACAGATGAACATTCTGCAAGTGCGGGGAGACACCAATGCTTACTTGAGACTGACACCAGGGATTCCCAGCTTAAACTTGCTGACAATGGCAAGGAAAGGCTTGCTGATCGAGCTTCGCACTGCAATTTATCAGGCACTGATGCAGAACGTAATTGTCAGAAAAGAAGGGATCGGGGTGGAAACGGGCGATCGATCGAGTCTCGTCAATCTTGAGGTGATTCCGTTCCAGCCTGCGACAGTCGAATCACGCTACTTGTTGATTCTATTTGAAGAAGCTTTAGCCACTGCGATTAACCTCAATAACGTCAATTCTGAGAGTTTGGAGCCTGGTGATTTAGAGGCTGAGATTGTGCGGCTGAGGCAGACGCTTGTCACCGCTAACGAAGAAAAACTTGCGGCTCAAGCGCATCTGCAAGCGGTAATTCATGAGCAGGAAAATCTCAACCAAGATATCAAAGTTGCCAACGAAGAAATCCTATCGAGCAACGAGGAGTTGCAAAGCACCAACGAGGAACTAGAAACTGCCAAAGAAGAGATTCAAGCTACCAACGAGGAACTGATCACCACCAATGAGGAACTTCGCAGTCGAAATATTGAACAACACCAGGTCAATAATGACTTAATAAATTTGCTTGGTAGTATCAATATCCCGATTTTAATCCTGACAAATGATTTACAGATTCGACGCTTTACGCCAATGGCAAAGCAACTTTTTAATCTGATTACTACAGATATTGGACGACCTTTTAGCGATATTCGTTCCTCTCTTGATGTTCCTAATTTGGAAGCAATGATTTTGGAGGTGATTGATACTCTCCAGACGAAAGAACAAGAAGTCCAAACTCTAGCGGGATATTGGTACAACCTCCGCATTCGTCCTTATCGCACGACGGAAAACCTGATTGACGGTGTGGTAATGGTTTGGATCGATATTGATGCTCTGAAACGTAGTGCCAAAACCTTAGAGTTGGCCCGAAATTATGCTGAAACGATCGTCGAAACTGTTCAAATACCTTTAGTCGTGCTGGATGCTAATTTACAAGTGAACACTGCCAATCGATGTTTCTATGAAACATTTCAGGTTTCATCCCCAGAAACAGCGGAATTTTCGCTGTTTGAATTGGGAAATGGGCAATGGAATATCCCGAAACTGCGATCGATCTTGGAAGATATTCTGGTGAGTGATGTTCAGCTTCAAAACTTTGAGTTAGATCACGTATTTGAGCAGATTGGCCAGAAAACTATGCTGCTGAATGCTTGTAAACTGCAACGCGAAGACCAAGGTTTAATGATTTTGTTGTCGATCGAGGATATCACCGATCGCAGACAGTTTGAGATAGAGCGATCGCAGCTATTGATGCAGGAGAAGTCAGCCCGTCAACAAGCAGAAACCAGCAACCGTGCTAAAGATGAATTTCTGGCAAATCTCTCCCATGAACTCCGTAACCCCCTAACTCCGATCCTGGGATGGGCAAAATTGCTGCGCTCTGGCAAGCTGAATGAAGCAACGGCTAGTCGCGCCCTAGAGGTGATTGAGCGGAGTGCGATCGCCCAAAATCAGTTAATTGAAGATATTCTGGATATTTCCCGGATTACGAGCGGTAAGCTTCATCTCGATATTAGTCCGATCGATCTGGTGGTGGTGGCGCAAAATGCGATCGACGGGGTTCAATTATCAGCGGATGCCAAAAACATCCAAATGGTTGCTCAGTTGAGTTCTGCGACTGTTTTAGGCGATGCTGACAGGTTGCAACAAGTCCTATGGAATCTGCTATCTAACTCGATTAAGTTTACCCCATCGGGTGGACGAGTGGAAATTGTCTTAGAGGCGATCGACAGTCATGCTCAAATTCGAGTCAGCGACACCGGAAAAGGCATTCTGGCAGAATTTTTGCCGTATATATTCGATCGTTTCCATCAAGGAGATTCCAGCACTACCAAGGCTAATCAAGGGCTAGGATTAGGTTTGTCGATCGTGCGTCATCTAGTAGAGTTGCATGGGGGAACAGTGCGGGCGGATAGTCCGGGTGAGGGACAAGGAACTACGATGACTGTGAGATTGCCGCTAGTTTCAATACCCCAGGAATCTACACCGCCGAGTGATTTACAGCCAACTGTATTTAGACTACCGCTAAACACATTGAAAGATAGTAACCGCTGCCTTGAAGGCTTGCAAATCTTAAGCGTAGATGATGATGCCGATACCCGTGAGTTATTGAAATTTGTGCTGGAAGACTCCGGGGCCGAGGTGTTGACGGTGGGATCTGCAAAAGAGGCGATCGCGGCTTTGAAGGAAAACCTTGACAAATATGACGTGCTGATATCTGATATTGGAATGCCAGAAGAAGATGGATATTCCTTGATGCAACAAGTGCGATCTCTTGATGCCGAAGCTGGTGGAAATATTCCAGCCATTGCGCTTACTGCTTATGCTAGCGATGGAGAACGGCAAAAGGCGATCGATGCAGGTTTCAACAAGCATATTGCTAAGCCTGTGAAGCCTGTTCAACTCGCATTAATCATTGCGGAGCTAGCGGGAATATCTTAAATAATCTTGGACATAAGAGTCGGCGGTTGAAACCGCGTCTATACAAACAAAACCCTTCTAGTGCGGGTTGAAGAATGCCGGTTAAAATTACCTTGTTTTCTTCAGTCCGCGGAGGCGGACATCGTTTGTGTAGACGCGGTTTCAACCGCCGTCTAATCTCAGACATCGTTGATATAGACGCGGTTGCAACCGTACGTCCGATCTAAAAACAATTGCCAAAAATAGCACAATATGAGACAATACAATAAAATACAAAAATTAAGGAGTTTTGATTCTTGGTAACTATTAAATGTCGAGGCATTAGCTTCTCTAATATTCAAGCCGTAATCTTTGACAAAGATGGTACTCTAGAGGATTCTCAAGAATTTTTGAGACATTTAGGGCTGAAACGATCGCGCCTCGTAGATGCTCAAATCCCAGGCGTTGGAGAGCCATTACAAATGGCTTTCGGCATCGAAGTTGGTAAAATCGACCCCACGGGCTTGCTAGCAGTCGGTAGCCGCCGGGAAAACGAAATTGTGGCGGCAGGATATATCGCGGAAACTGGCAGAGGATGGATAGAATCTTTAACTATTGCTCAACGCGCTTTTGATGAAGCCGACCAAATGTTAAAAAGTAGTCCACCTTCTCCTTTGTTTGTTGGCAGTTTGGAAGTATTAAAATCTCTGTGTGAAGCTGGCTTGAAACTAGGAATTCTTTCGGCTGCGACAACAAAAGCGGTAGAAAAACTTGTGAAAGCTCACCAATTAAGCGAATATATTCAGTTAGAAATGGGTGTAGATTCTGTACATCTGAATAAACCCGATCCGAAACTATTTTTGTTAGCTTGTGAAAGACTGGGAGTAAATCCCGCAGAAACTTTGATGGTGGGAGATTCGGCGGGTGATATTCAGATGGGGAAAGATGCTGGCGCGGCTGGCTGCATCGGGATTTGTTGGGGGAATGCCCAGGTTAGTCATTTGGAAAAGGCTGATGTGGCGATCGCATCTTTGGATGAAATTACAATTTTAGCAGATTGAGCAAACATTCAGATCAATGGAGACGGAGGAGACGGCAGTGCCGTGTCCCTACCGCGATCAATTGTAGGGACACGGCACTGCCGTCTCCTCGCTTGTCACCTGACGGCGCAGCCGGAATTGATATCAGTCCCTACAAACAACGCAAACCCAAAATTATCACATCTCTTTCAACGCCATCAAGTTCGGCGACTTGCGGCATATATCCCCACTGCTGAAACCCAAATTTCTGGAACAACGTTAGACTCGGCTGATTGTGAGCAAAAATTATTGCCATCAGGGTTTTAAGTCTCAATTCTGGACTCCGCGCAATTGCCGATTGCAATAATTTTTGTCCAATTCCGCAGCTTTGGCGATCGGGCGCGACGTAGATGCTAATTTCTGCGGTATGCTGATAGGCGGCGCGTCCGTAGAAAAGCTGAAAACTCAGCCAGCCGACGATTTTTTTTTCTGATTCCATTACCCAAATCGGCAAAGAATAGGGCGAGTGTTCTCTGTACCATGCGAGGCGGCTTTCGACTGAGACTGGTTTTAAATCTGCTGTGGCCATTCTCCCCGGTATTGCTGCATTGTATATTTGGACAATTGCGGATAAATCGCTTTCTACTGCGTCGCGGATTTTCATGATTTAAGAAAGAGTTGACAGTTGACAGTTGAGAGTCGTAGGGTGTGTCGCCCTCAAACATTCCCAAACAAATATCGACAATCTTATGGCGACGCACTTGGTACAATTTATCTCTTGCAAAAATACAAAGCACTCCGCCCCAACCCTCCCCTTGAATCAGGGGAGGGGGTAAGATTATTCTTGTTTCCCCCCTTGATAAGGGGGGTAAATTTGACTTTTGCAAGAGTTCTAATTTATAAAAAATTTTGCTACCATAAATTTTCGAGTTTGTTGCATCAAATATGGTATAAGGTTCGTCGCTACAAGATTTGCGATCGACTTTTAGGCATTTTTGAGGGCGACACACCCTACAAATACTTCCTTTATATAGACGCGGTTTCAACTGTACGTCGGATCTAAGCATCAACATTCAGATTGTACAGTTCCATGATATCGCTAACAGCCATCCGCGAATTGGCTCCCAATGTTAGCGGTGATGTGTGTCCTCGCTGAAAGTGTTCTGCCGCCGCACAGCCGATCATTGCTGCGTTGTCCGTGCAATATTTTAATGGGGGAAACAATACTCGCAAGTTGTGCTTAACTGCGGCTGCTTGTAAATGTTTTCGGAGTCCGCTGTTGGCTGCGACTCCGCCGCCGACTACTATGGTAGTGAGTCCGAAATTTAGCGCACAGTCGATCGCTCTTTTGGTTAAACCCTTCGCTACTGTTTCCTGAAAACTCGCCGCAATATCATTAATTGTAGAGGCAGCCAAGACGCCTTCGCCACCGGCATTAATATCTAGTTTTTTGAGTTTCTGCACTAATTGCAAAACTGCTGTTTTCAACCCGCTAAAACTGCTGTCGTAGGGATGATATCCGCCACCAGGTAGGGAAATTCTGCCTTCAGGTAGGGGGTATGCTTGGGGATTTCCCAGGGCGGCCAATTTGTCCATCAGCGGCCCGCCGGGATATCCTAGCTGCAACAGTCTGGCGACTTTATCAAAAGCTTCGCCCGCCGCATCGTCGCGCGTTTGTCCGACTGTTTCGTAAACGCCGCAATCTTTAACATAAATTAAACTGGTGTGTCCCCCGGAAACTAACAAGCACAAAAACGGCGGCTGCAAGTCTGGTTCGATTAAGTAAGAAGCGTAGATGTGCCCTTCGAGGTGGTGGACGCCTAAAAAAGGTTTTTGGTGGACTATTGCCAAGCTTTTCGCCGCTGTCAGCCCGACTAACAATGCACCTACTAAACCGGGGGTACAAGTCGCTGCAATGCCGTCAATTTCTGACCAACTCAGGTTGGCTTCACTCAGACACTGGGCAATTACCTGATTTAGCATTTCTAGGTGACTCCGCGAAGCCACTTCCGGGACTACCCCACCGTACTGCTCGTGGATTTTAATTTGTGATGCTACAACATTGCTGCAAACTTGACGATTCTTAACAATTGCCGCTGCTGTTTCGTCACAACTTGTTTCGATCGCGAAAATGGTTGCCATTAACTGGTAATTTTATTTGATAGGTTAGCTATTGCTAGCTTAACGAATTCGGCGCAAGTCCCCCGGCTCGATCTGTTCTCAGGTTATTGCTTGCGGATATTTGCCAGCCGTTGGAGTGGGTCGGAGGCGATCGAATTATAATGCAAGCTGTGGAATATCCTAGCGGTATTACTAAGCTCTCGCACTGACCTATGAAACCCGAATCCCTCATTCTTTTGGGCTTTGCCGCCTCTATGATGGAGACTTTACACCCTCAGCAAGTGCGGTAATCTGGATTCGCGATCGGCAAGTTGAAATGCTTGTACAAAAACTTATTGTTTTGTAACAAAAGGAAACAATTTCATGCGACGATTGTTTGCTGCAATTTTAGTGGTTAGTCTGTGGATCAGTTTTGTTCCAGTTGCTTCGGCTTACAATTTAGTGCCGTGCAAGGACTCTCCCGAATTCAAGGAACTGGCTAAAAATGCACGTTCTACCAATGGCGATCCGGCATCTGCCAAGGCAAGATTCGAGATGTATTCTCAAGCTATGTGCGGCCCGGAAGGATACCCGCACTTAATCGTAGACGGCAGCTTGGACAAGGCTGGCGACTTTTTGATTCCTAGCGTGCTGTTCTTGTATATTGCTGGTTGGATTGGTTGGGTAGGCCGCGCTTATCTGCAAATTGCCAAAAAATCTGCAACTCCAGAGGAAAAAGAGATTATTATCGACGTTCCTGTGGCAATCTCCTGTATGCTGACTGGCTTTTTGTGGCCTCTGGCAGCACTCAAAGAAATCACCACTGGTGAAATGTTTGCCAAGGACGACGAAATTACTGTTTCCCCCCGCTAAAATAGGGAAATGGAGCCAAGGCTAATAGCTAACAGTTAATCGATTAACTGCAAGTTAGCAATTAGTGTCTTACCGAGCGATCGGCAATTACCAACTGTCTCGAATTTTCAGGAGCAGAATTCATGCAATATTTTCTCAAGTTTCTTTCAAGCGCACCAGTATTGGCAGCACTTTGGTTCTCTATTCAAGCTGCGGGTTTGATTGAATTTAACCGCTTTTTCCCTGACTTGCTTTTCCATCCGATGCCTTAAGATTTGACCGGAATTAGGTCTCAAAAATTAGGGCAAAAAAGTTGAGAGTTTTGAGTTTTGAGTGATGAGTTAAAGGTTAATTTAAAGCTCAAACATCAAAACTCTCAAACTCTATAGACTTTCTCAGTAACATGAAGTGGGCATAGGGCATGGGGCATAGGGCATGGGGCATGGGGCATAGGGTATGGGGCATGGGGCATGGGGCATGGGGCATAGCTACTAAGAACCAAGAACCAAGAACCAAGAACCAATAACAACTAACAACTAACAACTGACAACTGACAACTGACTAATGACTAATATTGTGAATCGATGAAGTCTTATCTCGCCGCAGCAATTCAAATGACTAGCTTGCCTGACCTGCAAAAAAATTTGGTGCAGGCAGAGGAATTAATCGACCTGGCAGTGCGTCGGGGTGCGGAGTTAGTTTCCTTACCAGAAAATTTCTCGTTTATGGGAGAAGAGGAGGAGAAGATTGCTCAAGCAGAGGCGATCGGACTCCAAAGCGAAAAATTCCTCAAAACCATGGCCCAGCGGTTCCAGGTGACGATTCTGGGCGGCGGATTTCCCGTGCCGACGGATGGGGGGAAGGTATACAATACTTGCTTGCTAGTAGACCCAAACGGTAGCGAAGTGGCAAGGTACAAAAAAGTACATTTGTTTGATGTGAATGTGCCAGACGGGATTACTTACAGGGAATCAAACACGGTGAAAGCTGGTGAAGATTTGCCGCCGGTTTATGTGTCGCCGGAGTTGGGGACGCTGGGACTTTCGGTGTGCTATGACGTGCGGTTCCCGGAAGTTTACAGGCATTTGTCGCACAAGGGTGCTGATGTTTTGTTCGTGCCGGCGGCGTTTACTGCTTACACTGGCAAGGATCATTGGAAGGTTTTGTTGCAAGCGAGGGCGATCGAGAATACTTGTTATACGATCGCCCCGGCGCAGACTGGACACCACTACGGCCGCCGTCAAACTCACGGTCACGCGATGATTGTAGACCCTTGGGGTGCGGTTTTGGCGGATGCCGGAGAGGAACCGGGTGTGGCGATCGCAGAGATTAATCCCGATCGGCTAGAACAAGTCCGCCGCCAAATGCCATCGCTGCAACACCGGGTTTTTATGTAAGTTATGGTGGCTTGGTACTTCGCAGTTTTGTCACCAATTGGTGTCAAAATTGCAGTTTTCGCCAGCCACCAGACTTGAAAAGTTTTTTCTGCCATCGAGTAATTGTGTACGTTCGTACACAAAAAACTTGGATCGGGTGCCGTCAGCACCGGGTTGGGGCGGGTTTAAGGTTGAGATCGAGCCGATCCCCCCTAACCCCCCTTAAGAAGGGGGGGACAGGAGTGCTATCAAAGTCCCCCTTGTTAAGGGGGATTTAGGGGGATCGAGACTGCGGTAAAAGCGAAATTTATCAAGAGCTTTTTTCTCGGACATGAAGGGCCAATAACTCGGGATAAAATGTCTAAGGCAGGTTCAATGGGCGTGCACTTCTGCTAAAAGGCGAATGGGCGACAGTAGAATTGCACAAAATGCGTCTTTTTTGGAGAAATGAAACACACTCTTTCGGTTTTAGTTGAAGATGAAGCGGGTGTCCTCACTCGAATTGCTGGTTTATTTGCCCGTCGGGGTTTTAATATTGAAAGTCTAGCCGTCGGCCCGGCTGAGCAAGTGGGTGTGTCTCGGATTACGATGGTTGTACCGGGAGATGACCAGATTATCGAGCAGTTGACCAAGCAACTGTACAAGTTAATTAACGTGCTGAAAGTTCAGGATATAACGGAAATTCCCTGTGTGGAACGGGAGTTGATGTTGCTGAAAGTTAATGCGGCTAGCGGGACGCGATCGGAGATCATTGAGTTAGCTCAGATTTTTAGAGCGCGAGTGGTGGATATTGGTGATGATACGCTGACTTTGGAAGTTGTCGGAGATCCGGGTAAGATGGTGGCGATCGTCCAGGTTCTAAATAGATTTGGGATTAAGGAAATTGCTCGTACTGGAAAAATTGCTATGACTCGGGAGTCGGGCGTAAATACGGAGTTTCTCAAGTCTTTGGAAGCGAAAGTTTAAAGAAGAAGGAAGAAGGAAGAAGGAAGAAGGAAGAAGGAAGAAGGAAAAAGTCAACCCCCATGCCCCCCTGACAGGTGTAGGTTTTCCCCTGGCAAAACCCAGCAAATCTAGACAGTGCAAAGGTTTTGGGCTTTTGCCTCTTAAAATTTCAAACTCTTATGGGATAAGGCTTTTACCCAAAAACCTACACCCGTCAGATGCCCCCCAAGGGGGGAAATTCAGGAAGAAGGAAGAATGTTTTAACTTCTAATTCCCAATTCCCGATTCCCAATTCCCGATTCCCAATTCCCAATTCGCGATTACCATTTGGGTTGACTTTCGATCAAACCTGTGGCTGTGATGGTGTCTACAGGCTTTGAGAAAAAGTATCCCTGTCCGTATTCGCATTGCAGCGCTCTGAGCAAGTTAAGCTGTTCGATGGTTTCTATTCCTTCAGCGATCGCATCCATGCCTAAATGACTGGCTAAGATCAAAATAGTCTGTACAATAGCTTCGTTTCCTTCATCTTCAGTCATGCGGCTCACAAAAGCTCGATCGATCTTTAAGGCATCAGTGGGAAAAGTGTGCAGGCGGCTCAAAGAAGAATAGCCTGTGCCAAAATCGTCAATATATAATTCAATTTCTAAATTTTTCAATTGGGAGAGGATAGCGGCGGCTGATTCGGCATTGTCCACGATCACGCCTTCGGTAATTTCTAACTTTAAAGTGCGGGGGTCAAGGTGAGTTTCTTGTAAAATCTCACGAATGCGATCGATTAAATCCGGCTGTTTAAATTGTTCGTTAGAAAGGTTGACGCTGACTGTCAACGGCGGATTTGCGGGGAATTTTTCGTGCCACTCGTGGATCTGACAGCAAGCCGATCGCATCATCCACCAACCAATAGGTACAATCAATCTAGTTTCTTCTGCTACTAAAATAAACTCACCGGGAGCTACTAAACCGCGCTGGGGGTGATACCATCGCAGCAGCGCTTCAAAACCGCTGATTCTACCGCTAGTTAGAGAGACGATGGGCTGGTAGTAAAGCTGAAATTCCTGGGAGTCTAGAGCGCGCCGCAATTCGTTTTCCAGTTGCAAAAGGGCGACGGCGCGAGTGTGCATACTTAAGTCGAAAACTTCGTGGCGAGCTTTGCCCAATCCCTTTGCGTGATACATGGCAGCATCTGCATCTCGCAGCAGTTCTTCTGGTCGATCGTACAATATTCGGAATGGGACGGGAACAGGAGAGTCGGGAGATAGGCAAGACAAAGCAGTTTCCCGATCGACATGGACGAGATTTCCTGGACTAGAAAATTCGGAAAAATTGTTGGGATCCTGTGGCAAACCGGAACAAACAATGCCAATGCTAGCACTGCTAAAAACTTGATATTCGTTGAGGTAAAAAGGCTGTGCCAGTTCCGCTTGCACTCGTTCGGCAATGTGGATCGCATCATCGGTGTTTTTGATATTTTCCAGCAAAATAGCGAATTCGTCGCCGCCGAGACGGGCAACAGTATCTCCAGCCCGCAAACAGATTTCCAGGCGCTGGGCGATCGCGATCAGCAAGCGATCGCCCACTAAATGCCCCAAACTGTCATTAACCACCTTAAAGCGGTCTAGATCGATAAACAGCACCGCAAACAAAACCTCGGGACGGCGTTTTGAAAGCTCGATCGCGTGTCCCAAACGATCCATAAATAAAGCTCGGTTGGGCAAACCCGTCAGCGTATCGTGCAAAGCATCGTGTACTAACTTCTCTTCAGCTATTTTCCGCAGAGTGATATCTTCGACAGTACCTTCGTAGTAAAGCAAATTGCCACCAGCGTCGCGAACAGCCCGGCCGTTTTCGGAAACCCAGATAGTAGTTCCGTCAGCGCGGTAAACTTGGGACTCGAACTCAGACACAGAACCGTGTTTTTCGATCGCACCCAAGAACTCGACGCGGCGGTTGGGATCGAGGTAGAGTTGGTGCTCGATATCGTGGATGTTTGCGATCAGTTGGGTTGCCGACTCGTAGCCGTAAATTCTGGCTAAAGCCGGATTGGCACTGATATAGCGTCCGTCAGCACTCGTTTGAAAAATTCCCTCGATCGCGTTTTCAAAGATGCTGCGGTATTTTTCTTCGGCTTGTTGCAGCGCGAATTCTGCCTGCTTGCGATCGCTGATATCTGTCAGCGTGCCGAGATAGCCCAGAACTGCTCCATTGTTGTCAATTTCCGGCACTGCTTGCCAAAATACCCAGGTTGTGAGGTTGCCGTTGCAGAAGCGGTACTCTAACTTACAAGGCAATTTATCTTTGACAGCGCGATACCACTGGCTCAAAATGCGATCGCGGTCTTCGGGATGCAAACTTTGGGCCCAACCTTCGCCCAATGCCTTTGGCGCAGTCAGTCCCGCCATCTCCAAAAATCGCTCGTTGACATACAAACAATCTCCCGCAGCGTCGGCGCGGAAAATCCCGACTGGCAGTATTTTAGCTAAAGTGTAATAGCGGTATTCGCTTTCTAGCAGGGCGCTGGCAGCTACTTTAGTCTCTGTGATATCAAACATTGCGCCTTGAAGGATGACGGAGTTGCTGGCTCGATCGCGAACTGCGATCGCTCGATCGCGGAACCAGACAATTTTACCGTTGCGGGCGATCGCGCGGTATTCTGACACCAGCGGCCCGTCGCTAAAGATATCTTCTCCCTCGGTAAATTTCTGTGTAGCGTTTTCAACTAACACGCGATCGCGGTCTTCTGGGTGAACGAGTTTCAGCCACAGATCTGGGTCTGCCTTCCATTCAGCTACAGAATAACCCAGAAAAGTCTCAATTTGCGGGCTGATGTAAAGTTTGGCAGCGCTGCGGTTGAGGGGAGAAATGTAGGTGACAGCCGGCATTTGTTCTACAAGCGCGCAGTATTTCGCTTCTACGGTGCAGAGTGCTGCTTCTAGGCGCTGCCGCTCCAATTCGGCAGCCGCCCGTCCGGCAAAGATGCTAATAATTAGCTGAAATTTGGCAAGATGTGATTCTAGTAGGGGGCGATCGTGGAAAATACAAATAATGCCCAAAGGTTCGCCGTAGGAGTTTTTCAGCAAGATTCCCAGGAAGCTGCGCGAACCTGTAACGATCGGTCTGCGGTCTTCAGGAAAGGTTTCCATGAGGCGGTCTGGACAGGAGTACATTCCCTGCTCAAACACCAGCGCTTCGGGAGTATTGGCAGTGTTGCACTCAAAGTTTGGCTGTGGCTGTCCGTCGCTCCAAAAACTGATAACTTGTAATTTATCGGGAGTTAGATCGGCGCGTTCGATCGATTTAATCGATTTGGCAGCAATGGCGCTGCGAACTCCTAGTGCTGAGGCTAAGTGGGGAACTAAGGTATCAAAGAATTGTGTCCCCCCGGGCGAATTAGTACCTGCCAGGATGTCACCTAGCAAGTCTTCCTCTAATTGCGGGGAAGTGGTGGCTTTGGGAGGGTTGTCGTTAGGAGGGCTATCGGCATTTTGGTCGATCGAACCCTCGATGCTCAGACTAACGGTTTTGCTGGTGGAAGGCCCTACAAGAGGCGAAGAATTCACAGTTGGGCGTTGTTGCTGGGCTAAGAATAGATTGTAGCCAATACCTAACAGTTTACCCAAGAAGCTGTCAGCGATCGCCAACAGATTTGAGTTGGGGAAAATCAACAAGTTTTTCCTAATTTTCAATCTCGCAGATAAATCTGGCTGTAATTCTGCCAACTGCGGTTGCTCTTCGGCAGTTGGCAGACTGGGATGCCTTCGGTGCCACTTGAGATAAATCGCGATCGCGAAGACTAAAGTCGCCGATAATCCCAGAAGGTATGCAAGAATCTCAAAGTAAAAAAATAAATCTAGCTCGAACATCGATTAGCACCGCTCGACAATTATAGTAGTTAGCAGAAAGAATTGGTTTAAAGCCGGAATCCCGATCGGGAGAAATTAAAATCAGATTATTCATCACTCCAATCCTCGGACTTCGAGATAGAGGTAGCTGTCCCAAGTCAACTGTCAATTGTCAGTTGAATTAAAGGCAGTCTATATTATTAAAAATAACTAAGTATCGTCACGGATGAGTAACGAATACAAGGTAGGATTGGAGGTGAAGGCGAAAATAGAGTTAATACCCTGCTATGAAAGCGATCGTTTTTGAAACTCCCGGAAGCCCATCCGTATTGAAACTGCAAGATATCTCAGCCCCTACTATACAAACAGAAACTGAAGTTTTGGTGCGGTTGCGGGCGGCGGGGATCAATCCGATAGATACTAAGTTGCGATCGCGCGGCACATTTTACCCCGAGAAAACTCCTCACGTTTTGGGGTGCGACGGTGCTGGAGTGGTAGAAGCTATCGGTGCTGAGGTGCAGAGTGTCCAAGTCGGAGACGAGGTTTTTTTCTGCCACGGGGGTTTAGGCGGGTCGATCGGTACTTACGCTGAGTTTGCCGTTGTAGACGAACGTTTTCTCGCCATCAAGCCTGCTGCTTTAAGTTTTGTTGAGGCGGCGGCTGCACCCTTAGTTCTAATTACAGCATGGGAGTCGCTGTACGATCGAGGGCGCTTGCAAGCCGGTCAGAAAGTGCTCATTCTAGCAGGTGCAGGCGGTGTCGGCCACGTCGCGGTACAGTTGGCTTCGTTGCAGGGTGCTGAGGTTTGCACTACTGTTAGTTCCGAAGCAAAAGCCGAGTTTGTACGGCAGTTAGGTGCAGATTCAGTTATTTTATACAAAAATACGGATGTTGTCGATCGGGTTTTGGCTTGGACTGAGGGCCAAGGAGTTGATTTGGCTTTTGATACAGTCGGGGGAGAAACTTTTTACCAAACTATTCCGGCTGTGAAGATTTACGGAGATTTGGTAACAATTTTGGAACCAGATCCGGCTTTGGGCAATTTGAAAACAGCGAGAATGCGGAATCTGCGGATTAGTCTGGAGTTAATGTTAACTCCGATGCTGCAAAATTTGGTGGAGGAACAGCAACAGCAGGCAAAGATTTTGCAGCAGTGTGCTCGTTTGTGCGATCGTAATTTGCTCAAAATTCACGTCAGCCAAACTTTCCCGCTAGAACAAGCTCAAGCAGCGCATGAGTTGTTAGAAACAGGTTCAGTAACGGGTAAAATAGTGCTTGAAATTGCGGGCGATTGAGATTCCCGGCGAATCGAATTCGGCCTGGGGCGACTAATAAATGAATTGAGAGAGCGCCGCTCCCCAAAATTCTTACTATAGCGGTTATCAGAAACATAAGGTACGTTGTTGGGCTTCAGCCCTCTTAGAGGTACGTTGTTGGGCTTTAAGCCCTCTTAGAGGTATGTTGTTGGGCTTAAGCCCTCTTAGAGGTACGTTGTTGGGCTTAAGCCCTCTTAGAGGTACGTTGTTGGGCTTAAGCCCTCTTAGAGGTACGTTATTGGGCTTAAGCCCTCTTAGAGGTACGTTGTTGGGCTTAAGCCCTCTTAGAGGTACGTTGTTGGGCTTAAGCCCTCTTAGAGGTACGTTGTTGGGCTTAAGCCCTCTTAGAGGTACGTTGTTGGGCTTCAGCCCTCTTAGTTGAAATGGTTATATAAGCTACCAGTCATACCTCATCTTTTTGAGAAAGGCTATACAATAACAAAAACAAACCGCCTCACCATCTCACCAATGTTAGATAAAATCTGGCGATTCCTCAAACAATTAATTCAGCGGCTATTCCGCACCAATCCCAAGATTGAACCGACACCACCTCAACCTGGGCCAACTTTGACTGATGCGGAATACGAGGCGAAGTTGATGGAACTTCTCGAAGGGGTGAATCAGGGCTGGGGAAGAGGCGATGTTGCGGGATTCTTAATCGCAAAACAAATTAAAAATGGTGATTTGGCGGCTTGGTTGCGGGGGTTTGGCGATCGATTGTTGGAGGGCGCGCAGGGGAGTACAGCGTCTGCGGATGCGGTGGTATCGCTTCAGGAATTGGCGCGCAGGTTGGAGTTGTTGGGTGGAGTTGCGGGTGGGGAATTGGGAGAGGTGGCGGGGAATGTTGGTAGGGAGATTTTGGTTGGGTTTCCGCTAGTTTCGGGTGAGGCGGGTGAGGATGTTGATGGAGAGGCTGAGAAATGGAAAAAGCGAGGTAATGAGCAATATGAACAAAGTAATTTTCAAGAAGCACTTGCTTTTTATGAATGCTCTATTGAATTGAAATATAACCAGCCAGAAGTGTGGGAAAAACGAGGTTTGGTTTTACAAAGATTAGGTGATTATCAAGGTGCTATTGATTCTAACAATAAGGCTTCTACTCTTTATCGTTATTTGGCAAATCCTGAGTCAGCCTCGGTTCCTCAGTCAATAGAAGGGGTTTTCAATCTAAGTGATATAAAACCATCCTATGATAAAGGATTATATTTCACACTAGATTTTCACGAAGTCTGGAACAATCGGGGCTTGACACTGTATGATTTAGGCAGGCTTGAAGATGCGATCGCCTCCTACGACAAAGGCTTAGAATTCAAACCAGATTTTCACGAAGCCTGGTACAATCGGAGCATTGCACTGCATAATTTAGGCAGGCTAGAAGAAGCGATCACCTCCTTCGACAAAGCCATAGAAATTAAGCCAGATTTATACGAAGCCTGGATTAATCGGGGCCAGCTACTGTGTAATTTAGGCTTATTTAAAGAAGCAATCATATCCTACGACAAAGCCTTAGAATTCAAACCTGATAAACAACACGAAGCCTGGAACAATCGGGGCGTTGCACTGCGTAATTTAGGCAGGCTAGAAGATGCGATCGCCTCCTGTGACAAAGCCTTAGAATTCAAACCAGATTTTCACGAAGCCTGGAACAGCAGGGGTGCTATACTTTGCGATAATTTCAAAAGATATGAAGATGCGATCGCCTCCTTCGACAAAGCCTTAGAAATCAAACCAGATGACCACAAAGTCTGGATCAATCGAACTATAGCAGTCAAAAATGCACCTAAACACAGGCTGCTAGTTTATGAAATCTTACAAGCAAAATTCCCTAAATCTCCACCTGTTACCAGAACTCTCATAACTCACAACCTGAAACAGCGCGGCTACGAAGGACAAATATTAACATTAAAAGCAGGCTTAGAATATTGCCGACAAAAGACCCATCCCGAAGGATATGGAGAACTGCATCAAGCACTAGGAGATGCTCATTATAGTCGAGGAAAACTCAATTCTCCCAACACCTATTGGAATAAAGCCACCACCAGCTACCAAGAAGCACTCAAAACTCTAACCAAAGATACTTTCCTGCAACTGCATCTACAAGTATTACAGAATTTAATCAAAACCTTAGTTAGCCTAAAACAAACTGACGAAGCCAATAAATTACAGCGAGATGCAACGGATTTATTGCACCGCTTGCTGAAACAGCAAAACTATTCCCAAATCACCCAACAGCAACTCACCGACAAATTAGTTAGCTTTGAACAGTTAACCGTAAATATATTCATCCAATCCGGGCAATTTGCCCAAGCCTTAGCCACAGCAGAAACCGATAAAAATGTCTGCCTATCTTGGCTGCTGGATGCCTTGCCAATTCCCGATTACAAAACAGAAGAGACAGTCACTCACGCACAAATTCAGCAACTCCTCAATCCCACAACAGCCGCCATTTACTGGCATCTCAGCGACGCATCCCTGACAACATTCATCATTAAATCCGATGGCTTGTTGTCTCCAGAAACCTGTTTCAGCGATTTTCCCGATGAATTTGAAAAATGGGTGAAGGAGTGGAATCAACAATACACCGATTATCAATCTAAGGAGAAAACCAGTCAAGTAAATCATCCTTGGCGTGCGGAAATGGCAAGTAAATTTGCACGACTCAAGGAAATATTGAAAATTGATGTGATTGAACAGCAATTAGAGGGAATTACGGAGTTGATTTTGATTCCGCACCGGGACTTGCACCGCTTTCCGATTCATGCTTTGTTTAGTCGGGATTTTGTGGTGAGTTATTTGCCTAGCGCCGCCGTTGGGATTAGTTTGCAACATCGGTTTACCCCGAAATGGGCAACCACGGGGGGATTGCCCCTACAACAAAATAATCCATCCGTAGGGGCGGTGCCCCCGTGCCCGCCCTCTATGCCCTGCCCGCCCGAATCCGTAGGGGCGGTGCCCCCGTGCCCGCCCTCCATCTCCATCCTCAGTATCGAAAATCCCCACAGCGTAATTACCGATAAAAACGGCCAACAAAAAAGACTCGCCCCTCTCCCCGCCGCCGAAATCGAATCGGAAATTATTTGCCGAATGTTCGACAATTACACCCGACTCGAAGAAGACGCAGCCACCCTCGATGAAGTCGAAACATTATTGCAACAACCACACAATATTTTTCACTTCACAGGCCACGGCAGCTATAATTTTGATCATCCCTTAGAATCAACTTTATACCTAAGTGGCAACCACCGATTAACAGTCAGAGAAATTATCCAACTTAACCTCAGTAACTACGAATTAATCTGCCTTCCCGCCTGCGAAACCGCATTGACTGACAAACAAACAATTCTCGCCGAATATGTAGGATTGACTAGCGGTTTTATGCGCGCGGGAGTTGGCTGTGTCGTCAGTACCCTGTGGCCCATAGAATCTGGTGCCAGTACGTTATTAATGATTTATTTTTACCAACGGTGGCGAGAAGCCGGCGATTCTCTACCCGTGGCTTTAGCAAATGCTCAAAAATGGCTGCGAGAATCTACCCGCGAGGATTTAGCCGCCTGGTATCAAGGGGAAATTGACAAGATTTCCGCAAACAGCCCCGAACCTTCTGAAGTTGAATTTATGCTAAGCCGATTCTTTAACACGAATCGCCAAGCATTAGCTACAATGGAATTAGATCAACCCTATCAGCATCCCTACTACTGGGCTGCTTTCACCATCACTGGATTATGAAAGACACGCAAAACGAGATTTTCAAAGCTTTTATTATCGCCCTAGTCCAACAGACTGAACCTTTGCCCGCAGCCGTCCAATCCGAGTGCAATAAAATCGGTGAAGCTTTCACGATTATCGATATTGCAAGACTTGCCGAATTGCATCTACCTCTGCTAGCCGCCTATGAAGAAGCTGACACTTGGTTAGTGAATCATAGCAACGAACGCAGCAAAGGATTAGATGTTTTACCGGATGCTGAATTTGAAAATAACAACACTACTAATATTGAAACAGATAACAGCGCTAGCGACATCAGCGATTTGACAAATTTGCCAGAAATTATCAAGAAAATCGAGGAAAAAATTGAGCCTCGCGGGTTTGGAGGATTTCTCAGAAAGATTTTGCAAGCTGGGGACTCTGTGCAAGCAAGTCGAGATACAATCTTATTGTTAAGCCCAGATGGTTTTGTCCATGAGTAAGGAAAATTGGCTAATCTACCCGACTGTCGATTTGTTTGTCTACGATTTAGCAGACGGTATCGGGCAAAATGAGGACAAGATTAGCCAAAATCGCGCACAGTTTTGGCAAAAGATTTATGGCGACAAAATCTCTGCGCCACAATTAGCAAAACTCAAGCAAGCTGAAACAGAAACTGCTGAGTATATTGAGTTACTGGGCGACAAAAAATTAGCAGCATTTGAGTCTCCCCTCGATGGCTATGCTTATCCCGTGAAAATCGGCGATACTTATGCGGCACAATTTGACTTGTCTGGGAAAATCGAATCCGACAAGGAAAACACATTTAAACCGAAAGAAATTGACTGTTTAGAATGGCTGAAACAACAAGTAATTTCCCGTGTCAATCCACCTGCGACAATTGGTCAAAGTTGGCTGGTTTGGGGACAATTGACTGCTAATGACCAAGATGCTTTAGCAACTGCTAAAAATTGTTATAGTAAACTCAATCTATTCCCGAATGCTAAATGGGAGAGAGACTTAAAAGCCACAGGGCAATTTAAAGGTGCTGATTTTTACGAATTGTGGCTACCACCGGGAGATAGGGGCAATATTGGTCAAAATTATCATGTCTTAATTTGCTTGTTTCCTTACAATAATGGTCAATCAATTGCCGATATTAGCAAGACTGTCGCTAAAATTTATGTGCATCTAATGCGATTGTTTGCCTTCCGCAATAAGGTGATTTGGGCTTACACTCAAAGCCGCCAACTTAAGGCTGATTTGAAAGATGCTTCGCGGACGATTCAAGACATTGTTCAGCAATTACCGCAACAGGTGAATGCGCCGAAAGTTGACTTGAAAGAATTGCAGCAAAGTTTGGTTGATTCCTTGACAATCTTCTCGGTTTATGCTAATTATATTAGCAGATTGGAAGAGCAAGAAAATACAATCAAAACTAATCTTAAAAATTATAAAAGACGGTTGGAAACTATCGGTGAGGATATGGGAAGTGATGCTGAAGCTTTCAAGTTTATGGCCAGTTTCAGCGATTTTGCTAAGGAGAAGTATGTTTGGCAAGTGGCGGCGGATAATCGGAGTTTGAGTGCGGGTTTGAGGTTGTTGGAAAATGCGATTCAGACGATTGAGGGGATTATTGAGATTGAGAGGGCTAAGAGCGATCGCACTTTGAATGTTACGATTGGGGCTGTTGGTGTGGGAATTGGCACCAGCGGGGTAGCCGCCAGCGTTTATGCTAGTCAAATTAGGAGTCCTGCCAGCCCCACAAATCCGATAAATGTGAATGTAGTTTTTGGGTTGAGTATGGGTTTGGGAATTGTAGCAGGTGCGATCGTCCTGATAATGATAGGCAAGAAATGGCGCTAAAATAGATTAGCGGCGATTTTAGAGGAATCGGCGCAGCAATCGGCGATTGAAATCGCTTCTTATCAAACAAAGTCCGCCTGCGCGGACTGAAGAGAGAAGAAGAGAAGAGAAGAGAGGTAATAAAATGACAACCGTTACTTTAAACTTAGATAGTGTCGAGTTAACAGACGAACAGTTTTACCGTTTATGCCAGATGAATCGAGATTGGCAATTTGAACGGACAACGAAAGGGGAAATCATTATTATGTCACCAGTAGGCGGAGTCAGCGGCAATCGAGAAGCCAATTTAATTGGCTTAGTCTGGATGTGGAATCAACGAACTCAGCTAGGGATAGTGTTTAGTTCTTCAACTATTTTTCGCTTGCCTAATAATGGAGACAGATCTCCTGATGCGGCTTGGGTTAGCTTGGAAAGATGGTCGGCTTTAACTGATGAACAAAGGGAGAAGTTTCCGCCGATTTGTCCTGATTTTGTCATAGAATTGCGATCGCGTACAGACCCGCTAAAGCCACTTCAGGAGAAAATGCAGGAATATATCAATAGCGGTTTGCGTTTGGGTTGGTTGATTAATCCTCAAGACGAACAAGTGGAAATTTATCGCGCTAATCGTGAGGTGGAAATTGTACAGTTTCCGGTTAGTTTGTCCGGCGAAGATGTGTTGCCTGGATTTGTGCTGAGTTTGCCGATGGTTTGATTGAGAATTAGAGGAATCAGTCTCTTTCAACCGCCCGGGCTGTGTCGCCGCGATTTCAACCGCCCGGGCTGTGCAGGCGCAGTTTGCAACCGCCCGGGCTTCTGAAATTACGATCGCCCTTAAGTCGTATACTCCGCATTAATCTTCACGTAGTCGTAACTCAAATCGCATCCCCAAGCCTTCGCGAAACCGCCGCCATTCCCGACAGCAACCTGAATTAAAACCGTGTCTTCCTTCAGATATTCACCAGCAGCAGCAGCCTTCATATAATTACTCGCAGCAGATTTATCGAACTCCTTCGGCTGTCCGTTTTCCATCATCAAAAAATCTCCCAATTGAATCCGCAAATTCTCTTGTTCAAAAGCAACGCCCGCGCGCCCCGCCGCCGCCGCAATTCTTCCCCAATTCGGATCGCGTCCAAAAATAGCAGCTTTCACCAAAGAAGAACCGACGATTGTTTTGGCAATTTTACTCGCAGAAACTTCGTCGGCGGCGCCACTAACTTGTACTTCCACCAAACAAGTTGCACCTTCGCCGTCACGGGCGATCGCCTTTGCCAAATGCACGCAAACTTCTGTTAGCATCGCCTCTAATTTTTCAGCATCCGCCCCCATTTCTGTAATCGCAGGCGTGCGGGATTGGCCGTTAGTCAAAGCAATTAGCGAATCGTTGGTACTGGTATCGCCGTCAACAGTAATTTGATTGAAACTTCTGTTTGCCGCCCGAGTCAGCATTTCCTGCCACAAATGTGACGACACTGCTGCATCACACGTTACAAATGCCAGCATTGTTGCCATATTCGGGTGAATCATTCCCGAACCTTTGCAAATGCCGCCGATACGCACGGGACGATCGCCAAACATGGTTTCCAGGGCGATCGTTTTCGGCACTAAATCAGTCGTACAAATAGCCTTAGCAGCCGCATCAGAACCAGTTTCCGAGGCCTCAGCAACCAATCGCGGAATTCCCGCCCTCAGCGGCTCCATTTTAATCCGCTGCCCGATCACGCCAGTGGATGCCAAAAGAATCGATTCTGAAGGAATATTCAGCGCTTCGCCCAACAATTTCGCGCTTTCGAGGGCATCTGCTAAACCTAATTCGCCAGTAGCAGCATTTGCTTGTCCGGCATTGCACAAAATTGCTTTGGCGCTGGGTTTAGCTTGCAAGCGCTGGCGGCAGTAGTCCACGCAAGCAGCCCGGACTGTGGATGTGGTGAAGACTCCCGCGGCGATCGCGTCCACCTCTGACAAAATTAAACTTAAATCCGGCAAGCCAGAAGGCTTCAAACCCGCTGTAATTCCCGATGCTCGATATCCTCTCGGTGCTGTAACTCCGCCGCCAATTTCCTTCCAGTCCGACATGATGACCTCCCTAGAGCGTTCTATTCTATTGAGAGGGGATTATATCATTTTAGATTTTAGATTTTAGATTTTAGATTTTAGATTGCCAACAAATGACGAATCAATGAGTTGTTTTTTTGTCGTTTAATCGTTCTTTCCCCGATGCGCGATCTCAAATCCTGTAGCATTGGAATTATTAATCTCTCTATTCTCTCTCTGTGTTCTCTGCGGCCTCTGTGGTTAAATCATTCCGATGCAACCGGAAACGATATGAAAATATAGTTGAGCAATATTAGACCTCTTGCAAAAAAAATTTTGGGACGGGCTAGAAGCCCATCCCACAAGAAAAAAGATTTTTGTGGGATGGGCTTCTAGCCCGTCCTAACTATTTTTGCAAGAGGTCTATTATATTTCATTATTTGTGTTAAATCAATTCCCTAAAACTAATCGCGACTTATTCTGTAGAGATCTAACTCAAGAACAAGTCGCGACGGTTTTGTAACTGTCATTATTAATTTTTAGCTGGCAAACAACAGACTCGATTCAACTGTCTCGCTGTTGAAAAAACGAGTTATTTGCGATCGACACTCGCCGCAGAACCAATATCTAAACCAACTTCAGCAGCCGCGCGGCTGAGCATAGATTCCTGACGGTTTTTGATGAGGTGTTGGTGGCGCATCATCAGACTGCGCGCTTGTTGTTGGGTAGACATCACTGGTTTTCTCCAAATGTAGGTAATAGGTTTGCGGGCAATTGGGGAAATTAATTGAGCTTTGCCTTAGCTCATGGTGGCGTTGCTGCGATCGTAACTGGCTTGAAGGCTGGGCTGCGGCTTGCCTTGAATGTGGCCCCAGTAGTGAGTATTTTCCATTCCGACTTCGCTGGCGGTGCGGTTGAGCATGGATTGCTGCCGGTTCTTCACCATTTGGTGGTGGCGCATCATCAGAGAGCGGGCTTGATTTTCGGTAGACATATCCGGTTCCTCCGTTTTCCTCGATCGATCTTGGGCTGCTTTTTGTTCCTATTTATAACTATACTAGATATTTCTGTATCTAAAGCTACAAAGTTAAAATTGTAATAAAAGTTTACAATAAGGCAAGAAGTGCGATCGAGAATGCGGGAGTACCGCGAGGCTTAAAAAATATTAGAAAGTAACTTATAAATTAAGCGAAAAATAGCTGTTGCCGCGATCGCCCCTAAAGCAGCCAACCATCCCACAAACAACACGCCTGTGAAAGGAGAATTTGGATAAATCGTAACAGCAGCGCGCAAAGCCGGGAAAAACCACAGTACAGCCAGAGTACCTGCACTAATAATCAGCATCTCAGTTTGCTCGATCGCCCTGCGGTACTGGCCGAAAATTAGCCCCCCGACAATCATCCCCAACAATCCGATACTCACACTTGGATTCGGCAGCAAACTCGTCAGGGCGATCGCCAGCAACCCCCCTTCAAAACCCGTAAACGCAGCCCCACCCAAAATATCCCAAATCGAAAAAGCCCTTCGCGGCCCCGATTGCAGGTTTCCCGGAGGAGTCGCCACCACAGGAGGCACAGGAGGCTGCTGAGTTGGTTGGGGGGTCGGAGTGGGTTGGGGAGGCGGCTGCACCACCATCGTAGGCTGTTGAGAATTGTATTTCAGAGCCGCTTCCACCTCGATCGCCGATTGATAGCGCTGGCTGGGAGCCGGTAACAACATTCGATCGAGAACTTCAGCCAAACGCGGGCTTACCTGTACGTGCGATCGCCAATTCCACTCATTTTCATAACTATCAAACAATTCCGTCGGCTGCAAACCGCTGAGCAAAGTAATGCAAGTCACAGCCAAAGCATAAAAATCCGTTGCGGGATAAACCTCTTGTCCGTTCATCTGTTCGGGCGGAGCATAACCCAAAGAATAAATACCAGTCGAAGCCTTAGAAGCACCCGCAGTTTGCGTCACCTGTTTGACAGCCCCAAAATCTAATAAATAAAGCCGACCACTTTTAGCCCGCATAATATTAGCAGGTTTAATATCCCGGTGAATCGAACCGCGCGAGTGTACAAAATCGAGAACCTTCAAAATTTCCCGCAGCACCTCCATCGTTTCCGCTTCCGAAAACTTGCCTTTAACAACAAGTTCTTCCTCCAAATTGTGACCGTCAATAAATTCTTGAACCAGATAGAAAAACTGATCGTTTTTCCCCGGCTGCAAACTCGCAACAGTCAGCTCAAAAAACGCCAGCAAACTCGGAATTTGCGAATGTTCGTTTCCCAGTTCTTCCAGCACCGCCGCTTCCCGTTCAAACAGAGTTTGAGCAATTTTTAGCTGTGCCGGAGTCAGATTTACCGACGGCTGCAAAAGTTTAGCAACGCACTGCCGCATCGCCGGAGTATAGCGGTCTCTGGCCAAAAACGCCGCCCCAAAACCGCCTTGACCCAACAACCTGACTGGCAAATAGCGGCCGCTCAAAATCAGGGGCATTCCGCAGGTCTTGCAATACCTTTGCTGCACTGTTTTCAGCATCGAACTATCATCGAGGTCGGGAAAATCGTTTTGAGGGCGCGGGCAGCCCGGGCGGGTGCAGTAAACTTCCATTTTGGTTTGCTAATTGGTCATAGGGCATTGGGCATTGGGCATTGGGCATTGGGCATTGGTCATAGGGCATTGGTCATCGGGCATTGGGCATTGGGCATTGGGCATTGGGCATTGGTAATTGGTAATTGGTAATTGGTAATTGGGAATTGGTAATTGGTAATTGGTAATTGGTAATTGGTAATTGGTAATTGGGAATTGGTAATTGGTAATTGGTAATTGGTAATTGGTAATTGGTAATTGGTAATTGGTTTAATTCCTAATTCTAGGTGGTCAAACTTTTTCATACTACTCCAGTTTCTTTTACCCTCTTTAATCTAGTTTTGGTATTAGGTTTTGGCATCAAACAAGCCAATTATATCATGTCCGGTTAATCAGTTATCATTGCGAGTGCGAGCGTCTCGCTCGCACTCGCAATAAATATAAGCCATCGCTCGGACATGACATTACCGATTTCCGATTCTCGATTCCCAATTTATCAATTTTTCCAGCGATTATCAAACCAGATTTTAATCTCTCAACTAACTGCGAACTACTAACTGCCAGCGACCTAATAAATTAACTTCCCGCCGACTTGGGAGTTGCTATTTCTATGAGTCCCAAATCGATCGCCAGAGGTTCTTTTTTCTCCGGGATGGCAGAATAAGTAGCAAATGTTGGCAAAATTTCATTGCTGAAAGCCTCTGCTGCTTTAGAACGGTAGCGGTTGGGGTTGTAAATCAGCGACAAAATTCGAGTTACCAAAACTTCGTCCATTTTAGATTTGTGCAAGACGCCCATCATCAACTCTTTTTCGATCGCCGAAACCGACACAAAAGCAGCGCCCAACCCGGACTGAACAGCATTTTTAATGGCTTCGATGGAATTGAGCTCCATCTCGATTTTCAGGCGGCGCGTGTCAATGCCGCAGCGAGTCAGTACCTGATCGATGACTTTGCGGATAGTAGACTGCGAATCGAGGGAAATAAACTGCAATTTATAAAGGTCTTCTTTTTCGATGCTTTCTTGTTGTACCATCGGGTGAGACGGAGGGAGAATTAGAGCCAGTTCGTCCTCAGCGTAAGGAACAATTTCTAAAGCTTCTACAAGTTCGGTAGGGATTTCTCCGCCAACAATTGCCAAATCGATTTGCCCGTTGGCCACACTCCACGCCGTGCGGCGGGTCGAATGCACGTGAAGCTGTACCGCTACATCGGGGTACTTTTGCCGAAACATCCCAATCATTCGGGGTAGCAAGTATGTCCCCGTGGTTTGAGAAGCGCCGACGATCAAAGTACCGCCTTGGAGATTTTGCAAGTCTTCGAGAGCTCGACAAGTTTCTTGACAAAGCGATAAAATTTTCTCGCCGTAACTCAGCAGCAGGTGTCCGGCTTCGGTCAGTTGAGCCCGCCGCCCCCCCCGATCGAACAGCGGCACGTCCAACTGTCTCTCTAGGTTCTGCACTTGCAAGCTAACTGCTGGCTGGGATACGTAGAGGCTGTCGGCGGCGCGTTTGAAGCTTCCTTCAGAGGCGATCGCCTTGAGAATGCGTAACTGGTCTAAAGTGAAAGGAAGGTCAGACATATATCTAAATTGTCAGGAAAGCGGTTGTCAGTTGTCAGTGGGCAGTTGTCAGTGGGCAGTGGGCAGTTGGCATTTGGCAGTTGAGAGTTGACGGTTGAGAGTTGACGGTTGACGGTTGACGGTTGACGGTTGTCAGGAAAGCAGTTGAGAGTTGACGGTTGACTGCTGAGAACTAACAACTGACAACTAACAACTAACAACTAACAACTAACAACTGCCAACCGTCAACTGACAATTGCTCCCATAGATACTTTGTGACACAATTTGGCCGCGAATCAATAACTTTTCTTAATATTTGCAATGACGATCGACTTAGCGCTTGACTCCCACTTAGTTATTCTCGGACTTTTATTTGGTTTTGCGATCGCCCACAGCGGTTTAGCAGCCCTCCGCCCAAAAGGTGAAAAGCTGATCGGGCCGAGACTTTACCGCGTTTTGTTTGCCCTTGTCAGTTTGCCGCTGGCGGTGATTTTGGTTGTCTACTTTTTCAACCACCGCTACGACGGCGTGCAACTTTGGCAAGTACAGGGCGCGCCCGGAGTTAAACCAGTGGTTTGGATACTGTCGGCAATTTCCTTTCTGTTTCTGTACCCAGCAACCTTCAACCTCCTAGAAATTGCCGCCATCCAAAAGCCGGAAGTTCACCTCTACCAAGCCGGGATCATTCGCATTACCCGTCACCCGCAAATGGTGGGACAGGTGATTTGGTGCGTAGCCCACACCCTCTGGATTGGTACTAGCTTTACCCTCGTCACTTCCATCGGTTTGATACTTCACCACCTGTTCGGAGTGTGGCACGGCGACAGCCGACTGCGGGCTCGTTTTGGCGAATCCTTTGAAACCATCAAATCTCAAACCTCAATTATTCCATTTTTGGCAATCCTGCAAAAGCGTCAAACCCTTGACTTGCTTGAGTTCCTGCGCCCTTCCTACCTAGGCGTAGTCATTTTTACAGGCCTGCTGTGGAAAATTCATCCTTTTCTGATGCGTGTCACTGCGAACATATACTGGTAGCATGATCCCTAGGATAGAAAAAAAATTATTAAATTTTGAGGGATCATGGTGTTGTCGGTTAGCGAACGCACTTTTGCACAAGAGGTATTTCAAGCCTCTACCCCCGTTTTAGTTCACTTTTGGGCACCTTGGTGCGGTTTGTGCCGCGCGATCGACCCCACGCTTACAAGTTTTGAAGCACAGTGGGCAGGAAAAGTCAAGCTCCTAGGGGTGAATGCCGATCAAAGTTTGAAGTTGGCAAATACTTACCGACTGAGCAGTCTGCCCACACTGATTTTGTTTGAGGGCGATCGAGTTCTATTTAGATTTGAAAATTATCAAGGTCGCGAGGAACTGCGACGCACTCTGGATTCCTGGATGCTCGCCACTCAGAATTCTTCCCAGACTCAACGCTTACAACCTCAGGAAGCATTGAACAGGTAACATTTCAAAAGCATTGGGCTCTTGTTTAGCTAGATCGGCGGGAATCCCCACACTATATCGTTTACAGATTGGTGTGGGATGAAAGCTAGGTTGATTGAGGTGGGGTGGTTGACCAATCCCGTAGGGCTCTTAGGCCATCATCACTGAAATGGACAATCTTCGATATAATTAGACAGACAGTGGGGCTGGACGTGTTCCTCACTTGAAAATGCTGTAGAGGGAAACAAATTGGAGTACCCCGAAGGAAGATCTTGATATCCTTAACAGGACTCAGATGCCCAAACTATATTGCTTGCAATTAGTGTGGGAGCGTCACAAAGCATTCGCCTCTTGCGTAGAAAGCATTGGGAATTCCCGATTTATCGATCGACCATCCGATCCAAAATCAATGTCGCAGTCTTGGAATCACAGGGCTGCGACATTTGTCTATCTATCTTTTGGCATAGATTTAAGACGAACTAGATCGATAGCCAACACAAGCAGCAATTCTTAAGGATTGTCGATCGGCAATACTTAAGAATTGTAGAGAGTCTTTCTGCCCAGTCGCGCAAGCGTGTGTCACAATTATTAACAGTTTTGGCAATATCTAGTAGAAACTTTAAACTACCTATCAGTCATGGAACCGCTTTATCAATACGCCTGGCTGATTCCAGTCCTGCCACTGGCAGGCGCAATGCTAGTAGGTTTAGGCTTAATCACCTTTAACCAGGCAACCAACAAACTCCGACAAGCGAATGCGATTTTAATCCTTTCGACCCTCGGAGGGTCAGCGGTAATGTCTTTCGCATTGCTGTGGAGTCAACTACAGGGCCACGCACCCTACACCCGAACCATTCAGTGGGCCTCTGCTGGGGACTTCTCGCTGAACATGGGCTATATCATCGACCCCCTCACGTCGGTAATGCTGGCGATCGTCACCACGGTCGCCTTTTTGGTGATGATTTACACCGACGGCTACATGGCACACGATGACGGGTACGTGAGATTTTACGCCTACCTGAGCATCTTCAGCGCCTCAATGCTAGGTCTAGTAATCAGCCCGAACATCGTTCAGATTTACATTTTCTGGGAACTGGTAGGTATGTGTTCGTACCTGCTAGTCGGATTTTGGTACGATCGCAAACCCGCTGCGGACGCCTGCCAAAAAGCCTTCGTCACCAACCGAGTCGGCGACTTCGGCCTGCTGTTGGGCATCCTCGGCATTTACTGGGCCACCGGCAGCTTTGAATTTGACGTAATGGGCGAACGGCTGCACTCCCTAGTCGAATCCGGTGCTTTGAGCGCAACTCTCGCAACCATCTTCGGAGTCCTGATATTTTTGGGCCCAGCAGCCAAATCAGCTCAATTCCCTCTCCACGTCTGGCTTCCAGACGCAATGGAAGGCCCGACACCAATTTCAGCCCTAATCCACGCCGCGACAATGGTAGCAGCCGGCGTCTTCCTGATCGCTCGGATGTACCCAGTATTTGAAGGACTGCCCGCAGTCATGAATTTGATCGCCTGCACCGGCTGTTTTACAGCATTCATGGGTGCTTCGATCGCAATTACCCAAAATGACATCAAAAAAGGCTTAGCCTACTCCACCATCTCCCAATTGGGCTACATGGTGATGGCAATGGGAGTCGGCGCCTACAGTGCCGGACTCTTCCACCTAATGACCCACGCTTACTTCAAAGCAATGCTGTTCCTGTGTTCAGGTTCAGTCATTCACGGCATGGAAGATGTCGTCGGGCACAACCCCGCCCTCGCTCAAGACATGAGAGTCATGGGCGGCTTGCGGAAATATATGCCGATTACCGCTACTTGCTTTTTAATCGGAAACTTAGCAATCTGTGGCATTCCGCCCTTTGCAGGTTTCTGGTCAAAAGACGAAATCCTCGCCCAAGCTTTCCATGCAAATCCCGCTCTGTGGGCTGTGAGTTGGGTGACTGCGGGGATGACCGCGTTTTATATGTTTCGGATGTATTTCAGCACCTTTGAGGGCGAATTCCGGGGCAATAACAACGCCATCAAGCAACAACTTCTCCAACCGGGTTTGGTTTTCGGCCCTGGGGCGATGAACGTTAAGGAATTGGCATCAACTGGCGAAAATCATGACGCACACGACCATTTTCCTCACGAGTCTCCTCTGACAATGGCTCTGCCGTTAGTGTTGTTGGCTGTACCTTCTGTGTTTATCGGTTTTCTCGGTACGCCGTTTGCCAATTATTTCGAGCAGTTTGTGCGCGCGCCCGGGGAGTCTCTGGAAGAAGTTTTGGAACACGCCGCCGAGTTTGATTTGACGGAATTTCTAATCATGGGTGGGAGCTCTGTAGGTATTGCTTTATTGGGCATTACTTTGGCTTCTCTGATGTATTTGAGCCGGAAAATCGATGCTGGTGCGATCGCCCAAAAAATCAAACCACTTTACGAGTTCTCCCTCAACAAGTGGTATCTCGACGATATCAACGAGGTTCTCTTCGTCAAAGGCAGCCGCCGTTTAGCGCGGCAAGTCATGGAAGTGGATTTGCGAGTCGTCGATGGTATCGTCAACCTGACAGGGTTTCTCACCCTGGTTACGGGCGAAGGTTTGAAATACTTTGAAAACGGTCGCGCTCAATTTTATGCCCTGATTGTGTTTGTCGCAGTTCTGGGTTTTGCGATCGTTTCTGGAGTAGGTTAAATCTGTAGGGAAACGGCATTGCCGTGTCCTCCGGGTAGGGCAACGGCAATGCCGTCTCCTCCGGGTAGGGCAACGGCATTGCCTGTGAGTCTCAACTTAAGGTAAAACCGAGAGTCCGACAGGGAATGATATCATATCCACTCTTCATCGTCCTGTATTCATCTCTCTTATCTCCCTCTGTGTTCTCTGCGTTCTCTGTGGTTAAATCATTCCGATCCAACCGGAAACGATATGAATTCCCTGGTGGACTGACAGCTTAAGTTGACACGAAGAAGGGCATTGCCATTTCCCACCAGAAGATATTTTAAGAACGGGTATTAGCTCAATAACTCAGAATTTACAATTAGCCAATAGAAATAAATCTTTGATTAAACTCAAATTGTGCGATCGCACAAATCGTCGCAAACATTACAAAAAGAATTGTTTCGTATAAAGAAAGTATAAAATTTAGACCAAAATCGCCAAAATGTGTTTAAACCTAATAATTGATGGATAATTTTAAAACGCAATGGATACAGCTAACTTTCCCTGGTTAACAACAACAATTCTGTTTCCCATTGCTGCGGCATTGCTAATTCCTTTGATTCCCGATAAGGATGGCAAGACGGTGCGGTGGTATGCACTAATTGTGGGTTTGATCGATTTTGCCCTACTTGTTTACGCTTTTTGCACTCAGTACGACTTCAGCAATCCAGACTTGCAACTGGTAGAAAGTTATACTTGGGTGCAGCAACTTGATTTAAATTGGTCAGTCGGTGCTGACGGTTTGTCAATGCCGTTGATTTTGCTGACAGGTTTTATTACTACCCTGGCGACTTTAGCAGCTTGGCCGGTCACACTTAAACCAAAGCTATTTTACTTTTTGATGCTGACAATGTACGGCGGGCAAATCGCAGTTTTTGCCGTGCAGGATATGTTGCTGTTTTTCCTGGTTTGGGAACTAGAATTAGTCCCGATTTACCTAATTTTGTCCATCTGGGGTGGCAAAAAGCGCCTCTACGCAGCAACTAAGTTTATCTTGTACACGGCAGGCGGTTCGCTGTTTATTTTGGTTGGCGCCCTGACAATGGCGTTTTATGGCGATACAGTGACTTTCGATATGCGGGCGATCGCAGCCAAAGAATTCGCCCCCAATGTAGAATTGCTCTTGTACACAGGTTTCTTAATAGCCTACGGCGTCAAACTGCCAATTTTCCCCCTGCACACTTGGCTCCCAGACGCCCACGGCGAAGCAACCGCACCCGCCCATATGTTGCTAGCAGGAATTCTGCTGAAAATGGGCGGCTACGCCTTACTGCGGATGAATGCGGGAATGCTCCCCGATGCTCACGCTACCTTCGCACCCCTCTTAGTAATTTTGGGTGTAGTAAACATTGTTTACGCCGCCTTAACCTCCTTTGCTCAGCGCAACTTGAAGCGCAAAATTGCCTATTCTTCGATTTCGCACATGGGGTTTGTGCTGATTGGGATAGCTTCGTTTACCGATTTGGGAACGAGCGGCGCTATGCTGCAAATGGTTTCCCACGGTTTGATCGGGGCGAGTTTGTTCTTTATGGTGGGTTGCACTTACGATCGCACGCACACCCTGATGCTCGACGAAATGGGCGGAGTAGGCAAGAAAATGCGTAAGGTTTTCGCCATGTGGACAGCTTGCTCTATGGCATCTTTAGCTTTGCCGGGAATGAGCGGTTTTGTCGCAGAATTGATGGTATTTGTAGGCTTTGCAACCAGCGACGCTTACAATCCGGTGTTCAAGGTTTGCGTGGTATTTCTGGCTGCTGTTGGCGTAATTTTGACTCCGATTTACCTGCTGTCGATGCTGCGGGAAATCTTCTACGGTTCTGAGAATAAGGAATTGGTGGAACACGAAGAATTGGTGGATGCAGAACCGCGAGAAGTGTTTATTATTGCTGCGCTGTTAGTGCCGATTATTGGCATTGGTTTGTATCCGAAGATGCTGACTCAGGTTTACGATGCGACGACTGTTCAGTTGACTGCAAAGTTGCGGGATTCAGTGCCATCTCTAGTGGCTAAGGCTGCTACGGATCGAACTGTGTCTCTGCGCGCTCCGGCGATCGAGCCGAGTAAGTTATAATTTGAACTGGATTTAGGAATAAAACCCCCAAACTTGATTTTTAAAATGGTTTGGGGGTTTTCTATTTTTGTTGGGGCTGGAGCTTGTCTATTAGAGGTTCGCGTCAATTTGCGATGATGTTATCTTTGAGATGTTTAGTCTTAACAATTTCCTACTCAAACACAATGACAGACTATATTAGAGAGCATTTTGTCAAGCCACTTTATCTCAAGGTTTTACACGGTAACTTTTTAGGGATTGGCAAAGATGTAGATGCATTTGTGGACTCGACAAAAGTTGCTCTAGATGAAGTAAATGACGAAGAACTGATCCAGATGTATAACGGTTGTTGGAGGCATACAATTACTGCAAGTTGGCTTTGTGGAATTGGGCGCTTTTCCCAACATCTCAATAAAATTGAAACTTTGCTAATTCCAAGCCGAACTTGTTATGCAGGACAATTTCATTGTTTTGCATTAGCTCGTTTTGACGATGCTGAGTCGGTAAGAATTTTGCGATCGTATCTCGACACCTACTTACCCGTTGGCGATCGAAAGTATGACCAAGAATGGGCTATTGGAGCATTATGGTGGTTAGATAGCAGGCATGGAACAGATTATGCACAGGTTTATCTAGAAAACCCCGATAATTGGAAAATGAGATATCGAGACCAAGAGTATGGGACACTAAGCGCAGAGGAAGGAATTCTTCACTTTCAAAAGGTTATGGACTTTGTAGACAAATATTTCCCAGAATTTACGGCGTAGATAGCTCCGCATTTGCTAAAATAGAAGCACTAACCAAACTGCAACTCATGCTAAAAACCATTGAAGGCATTTATCATAATGGGCAGATTCAGCTAGCCTCGTTACCACAAGATATTAGCGATCGCTCTCAAGTTCTCGTCACCTTTCTCGATCCAAACAAAATAGATCCAATTAAACTGCGCCAACTGATCGATCAATTGGAAACAATTGCAGGTATTCAGCAAGGCTTCGAGGAACTCAACGCAGGACTTACTCGCCCTATCGAAAATTTTGTCCAAGAAATGCAGCAGAAATATGACATTTCAGGTTGAAATTACCCCGATCGCCTCTTCTGAGATTGAGCAAGTCTACCGCTGGTATCGAGAGCGCAATCCCGATTTTGCCGATCGCTGGTTTCGAGGTTTGATGAATGAAATCGCAACACTCCAAGAAAAACCTCGGCGCTGTGGCGCGAGCCGTTGAAAGCGAGATTTTTCCTGAAGAAGTTCGGCAGTTACTTTATGGGAAATCCAAAAACATTTACCGGGTCTTGTTTGCGATTCGAGATACTACGGTTTATGTATTGTATGTCCGCCATAGCGCTCGATCGCCCTTAACGGCAGATGACTTGAATGAACTAGAAGGTGGAGTTGAGAATTTTTAGGAACCGATCGTGCCTCGATCGTCATACCCAAGACTTCAAAATTACCAATCGATCGCCGTAAAATTCGGTGGGATAGCCCTTTTCTTTTTTAGTCTTAATTGTTCTTGTTTCTATAATTGCCAGAAGAGAATAGAATACTAATTAATCTCAAACCCACGGATCGAGCTTAAATTCTGCCTCTAAAAAATCAATAAAACAAGTTATTTTTGCTGGATAAAAACGGCTGCGACGATATACCCCATTAATTGGTAACGGAGTTGGTTGATAATCCTCCAACACAACCTTGAGATCGCCCCGGTAAATTTCATCACCAAACATCCAGACCGGCGCTACCGCAATCCCCAAACCCGATAACACTGCTGCTCGAATCGCCACAGAACTATTAGTTTGAAAACAACCCCCAACTTGCACCTTGATAGTGCCATCTGTTCCTTGAAAATGCCATTCATTGCCTGTTGACAGATGCGTATAGACAATACAATCACGATCCACTAAATCATCCGGTGTTTGAGGTTCTCCCGCTTGCTCAAAATAGCCTGTTGTTGCCACTGTGACGCGGCGAGTCGTGCCAATGCGATGGCTAATCAGGGAACTATCGGGACGATTACCAATGCGGATCAACAGGTCTAATCCATTCTCTACAATGTCCACAAAACTATCGGCCATCATCAGATCGATCTTGACATCGGGATAGCGTTTCATAAAGGCTTTTAAACGGGGGACAATCTGCTTTTCCCCAAACAGCACGGGACAGCCCAATCGCAAAATACCTGTTGCTCGTTCTTTTCCTGTTAAACTGGCCTCCGCTTCGGCGACGGTTTCCAAAATTTGCTGACAGTATTGATAGTATCTTTTCCCCTCCTCAGTCAAACTCAAGTTGGTAGTTGAACGAGTGATTAATTGTACCCCCAGATATTTTTCCAGAGCGGCGATTTGCTTGCTAATTGTCGGTTGCGTCGTCTGTTGTTCCCGCGCTACGGCCGAAAAACTCTTCATTTCGATCGCCCGAACGAAAGTCTGCATACAGGCAATTCGATCCATACCGTACCTATTCCAAAATGGCATATAGTATATTCTATTATGCCTCCTTCTCAAAAAAATTGAAATAGATGATGATGTTCGCATCAACCATTCTCACCAAAAAACGAAGATGTTAAAACTCAAATCCCTCAGTCCTCTGTTCGCCACCCTCGCTATTGCTAGCGCTATCAGTGCGGGAGATGTAGCTGTACATAGCTTTTTGCCAAAATTCCAAAATACGGCAATAGCAGCCCCGGAAATAACGGTTCAGGAAAAGATCCAGATTATTACTAAAAGTAAAGGACAAGTTGGTAGTGGCGACCAATTGCGACGATTTTTCTATGGTGATTTATTACCATTAGGAGTACAACCCGGTGGGGCAGGCATGGTGGTCAATCTCTACAACAAGGCCAACAATGTTACCTTCTCTTACTGTGCAACCTTTGATGTTGTTGTCGCTGTGAAACAAGGGAGAGTAGCGAGTTTTCCCGCCGCTGAAGTGAAGTAATTTGCCTGTTCCCTTGCTGAGTGTAAGTAAGGGAAAATTCGCGATATATATAATTGAATGGATATTTAACATGGAACTTCAAGACTTCTTTGCATTGTTACATCCGGCGATCGCCATTATCGTGGTTTTTCCCTTAATCGGCATTGTGGTGAATCGCGCCCTACTCACCCGTCAACGTCGTCTGCAAGTTGCCGGTGGCGAAAAAAGTAAAATTCCGCCCGTAGTAGGTTCCGAGCACGTAGCGATCGGTAGTTGGTTGAGCGGCTCAGTTGTAGGGGTTGCCCTACTGGGAATGGCCTATCCCATTTTTTCAAAAATGCTCAGTAACGACACCTTGACCAAAGAACCCTTTCGAGTCTTTTTTGCGATCGCCATTTTCCTGTTAAGCATTGCTTCTTTCACGCTAATATTTAAGGCAAAAGTTAAACTATGGCGAGGCATTTTTGCCACTTTTACGGGAATGGGATTGATGATTTTAGGGTTTCAACCAGAAATCTTTCGTCGAGATAATGAATGGTTTGTTTCCCATTACTACTACGGTATTACAGCCGCTTTATTAATGATTTTTTCAGTGGCGATCGTCCAAGATATTTATCAGGATAGACAAAATCGCTGGCGCACCGCTCATATTATTCTCAATTGTTTTGCTCTACTGCTGTTTATCGGTCAGGGAATGACTGGTACAAGAGATTTACTAGAGATTCCCCTCCATTGGCAATCACAATACATTTATCAATGTGATTTCACCAATAAAACCTGTCCGCAACCCAAATAAAACGGTAATTTTCAAATGATGAAATCAAGAGTTTTTCCCCTGGAAGCTGATGTGCGTTTCTCGGATGAATCTGCTACGGTGACTGAAATTATTAAGACTAAAAATGCTAGTATCGCTATTTGGGGAGTCAAGCCTGGGCAAATTGTAGAAGCTCATTGTCACCCGGATGGACAAGATACCTGGGTGATGCTACGGGGCGCTTTGACGTATTATTTAGGGAATGGTCAAAGCCAAAGCTTGAATGCTGGTGAAGTTGCGATCGCAGACAAAAATCAGATTCATGGTGCAGTGAATGACAATAGTGAAGATGCTGTGTTTATCTCCATTTATTCTGCTCCCCAAATTGGCTATGAAAAGGCATCACCTTAAACTAATTTAATGTAAAGTTTTATAGTTTAAATGAGTCGTGAAACTCTCTTCTGTTTCGGTTTTTCGCGTTCTTCGCGTCTTCGCGGTTCGTTTAAAATTTTTGAATTATTGCCTGAATTCATTTTATAAAATCAACATCAATAAAAAGAATGAAAGTTGCCAATAAAGTGCATATAATTTTAATGAAAGTTCCTGCCCCGATGTATCTTGGCATAGCTGTTTTGATTTTTGCAACTTCTAATTCTGTTACTAAAAAAATAGTTGAGATTGGTCAAAATCATGCGATCGATGGCAGAAATCCCATCTCACTGTGCAATGTTTTATTTGTGGGTAATATCTGTGCTTTGGGGTTAATGACTCTAATTTTTCATCAAGATTGGCAACCGCAGACTCTGAAAGCTTTGACTGGTAAAGATTGGATTAGTTTAACCATTACAGGTATTTTGTCGGGGGCGATCGTTCCTGCGTTAATTTTTCAAGCCCTCGGACAGACAAATATTACTAATATCGTGTTAATTGGGCGTATCGAACCAATTTTAACCCTGGTGTTGGGTGTTTGGCTGTTGGGATCGCGGGTCAATTTTTGGGCAAGTGCAGGGGCTCTGGTTTCCTTGGCTGGGGTGATAGTGACTGCTTTTTTAGGGAGTTCAGGGCCGATGATGACGATGGCTGGATTTCAAATTGGAATAGGAGAAATTTGTGTGGCGATCGCAGCGATCATTGGTTCCATTGCTACCGTCGTTGGTAAACTGCAATTACAATCGATTCCCTTGGGAATTTTTACAATTTATCGCAATATTCTGGGGACGGTAATTTTTTTCCTATTGGCTAATCTCCTTTACGGGCCAAACCATTTTGCAGAAGTGTTATCTCCTTTTCTGTGGCAATGGATGATAATCTATGCGGCGGTTATTGTCGTCCTGGGTCAATTATGTTGGTTGGCTGGTTTAAAAAATGCAACTTCAACGGAACTCAATTTAGCCAGTTTATTGAATCCAATTGCAGCTATAGTTATGGGATATTTAATTTTAGGGGAAGCTCCTACTTTAGCTCAATATTTAGGGGGAAGTTTGTTGTTTGTGGGGATTGTCTTGGGTTTTATTGGCAACCTATATGAGGCTAAAATAAATCGAGAATTAGTTAACCCCAGTCCTCGCGAGGCAATGTCAACGGCGATCGGTTTCCGGGGAGTTTAATGTTTTAAGGAGGAAGCTTTTTATGAAACGCCGCTATTTCAACTTTGCTAGTATTACCTTTGTGTCAACAATTGCGATCGGCTGCATCAAAACCGCTGGCGATCGAACTGCTATTGCGTCATCCGGTACTTCTGAAACAATGCCAACGCCTGTGGCAGCTTCCCCTCCAACTAAGCCAGTGACGACACCCGCAAGGGCTCAAGCCGCAAAAGTTCTAACTTCTGGCACTTTTGTCGATGGCGAACACCCCACAAAAGGCACTGCCCGCATTGTCCAGAAAGGGGATGAGCGCATTCTGGAACTCGATCGAGCATTTCAAACCTCAACGTCTGGTCCTGATTTGGTCGTGATTTTGCACAAATCGCCCGATGTTATTGGCTCGACAGTTCCCCCAGCCTATCCCATCAAGAAAGGGGACTATGTGTCGATCGCGCCACTCAAGTCATACAGCGGTGCTCAAAGCTATGTGATTCCTGCCAGCATCAACTCAGAAGATTTTGCTTCGGCGGCAATTTGGTGTCGCAAGTTCAATGCCACCTTTGGTGCTGCCAGACTTCAGAGATTGAGTTCCGCAAGGCTCTGACCAATAATTTCTTGATGCTACAAGAAAGAGGATTTATCCGTGGAATCAATCAAAAATCAAAAATCAAAAGTCGAATGACTGACCAAAACAAAGCAATCGTTCTCCAGTTCTACAAAGCTTTTGACGATCGCAAAATGGAACAAGCCTTAGAACTGTTAGCGCCGAATTTTATTGCTCGCATGGCCGGAATGCCAAAGCCATTAAACGGGGAGGAGTTCAAGCAGTTCGGGATGTCGTTTTATCTAGCTTTCAGTCAGGGTGAACACGTTTTTGATGAGGTCATAGTTGCAGGTGATAAAGTGGTGACGTGCGGAAAATTCACAGCAACACACCTCGGAGAATTTCAAGGTTTGCCACCCACGGGAAAACAAATTAGCTTAGCTGTTATGCACATCGATCGCATCGAAAACGGCAAAATCGCGGAGCATTGGGGCCAGGGCGATGCACTGGGATTAATGCAACAGTTAGGGATTGTATTCTTGCCTGGGCCAAAGCTAATACCGCACATTTTGAGAGGTGCTGTGTCTAAACTGTTTCAGAAATCTGCCTAGATTTGCATACCCACGGAGTTTGCTATGATTCGATCGATCGCGCCCGATGACACGACTGCATTAATCGCCTTAGTTGAGGCAATTGGATTCGAGCCGCACGAGACCGAAGAACTCGCCCTCATGCTGGCAGACCACTTCGACGGCAAAAATAGCCAAGACATCTGGCTCACCGACGATGACGACGGGCTGGTGGGGGTCGCCTATGTTGCGCCGGAACGAATGACCGAGGGGACGTGGAATCTATATCTAATTGCCGTCCACCCCGATCGTCAGCAGCAAGGACGCGGTGCAGCACTGCTAGCCCACGTCGAACAGATGTTAGCGCAGCGCGGCGATCGCGTGCTACTTGTGGAAACATCGGGACTGGAGAGCTTCGAGTACGTTCGATCGTTCTACCGCAAGAGCGGTTACGACGAGGAAGCACGAATCCGCGAGTTCTACAAGGCGGGCGAGGACAAGATCGTTTTCCGTAAAGCGCTGAACTAACTTGTTGCATAATCAACGCCTACGTCGATAAAATCATTCAGACTTTTGAAATTGTATACTGCCCTATTAAGGACTAATCTCCGGAGAAAAACCGATGAACGAATCTGATAAAAACAAGCAGATCGTCCAGAACTTTATCCAAGTGGTTTGGAACGGTCGCGATCTCTCGGCATTGAAAGATTTCTGGGCAGAAGATTGTGTAAACCATGCGATGCTAGGAACAGACAATCGCGGTCTTAATGCGCTGCGGATCTATCATGATTCATTCTTTGATGATTTTTTCTCCGCTTTCCCCGACATCGAGATTGAGATCGTGCAGCAGGTTGTCGAAGGCGATCGAATCGCGACATATATCACTAGCCAAGGTACACACAGTGGCACGTTTTATGGCACTCCACCAACAGGTAAAACTATTTCAACATCCGTAATCCGGATCGATCGCGTTCGAGACGGAAAAATTGCCGAACATTGGTCTGTTTCCGATGCGGCAGGTTTAATGCAACAACTTCAATCCTGAATTCCAGCAATTTGAGAATGTGTTGTCTACATTCGCTAGGAGAATATATGTCCTCGGACTTGAACTTTGTTGAATATATTCTGGATCAAATAAACCAAGCGGGGCAAGTCTCTTTCAAAAAAATGTTTGGCGAATATGCGATCTACTGCGACGAGAAAGTCGTCGCGCTTGTTTGCGATAACCAACTGTTCATAAAGGCGACTGCTGGTGGGCGATCGATGATTGATAGTATCGTAGAAGCCCCCCCATACCCAGGTGCAAAACCATACTTTCTGATTGGAGAACAGCTTGACGATCGGCATTGGATGTCGAATCTTATTCGTTTGACAGCAAGTGAGCTTCCGGCCCCAAAACCAAAGAAATCAAAGTTCAAAAAGGCAAAAATATGAAATTTGGTTACACCATTATCTACGTCTCGTCGGTTGCAGATGCACTGACCTTTTACAAGGAGGCATTCGGCTTTGAAACGCGCTTTTTGCATGAGTCTGGCGAGTATGGCGAGTTGAACACGGGCGAAACGGTTCTTGCTTTTGCCTCCCATGCGATGGGTGAAATGAATCTTGACGGACATTATCAAAAAAGCGATCTCAGTGCTACACCCTTTGGAGTTGAGCTGGCGTTTGTCGCCGATGATGTAGCATCTGCCTATACCAAGGCAATTGCTGCTGGAGCGGTTTCTGTCAAGGAGCCGACCATAAAGCCTTGGGGTCAAGTGGTTGCATATGTTCGTTCTAGAGAAGGGTCATTAATTGAGCTTTGTTCCCCGATCAGCGCATAACAACGCCCATGCACACCGACCGTAAAAACTTAATCGGCGTTGATTGGGAATATTGGGCTGCTTTAGTTATCTACTAGCGACCCAGTTAAACTAGCTAGAGAGCAAACTAATTCTGCGATATCCACAGGCTGAGTCAGACAAATCTGGAAACCAGAGCGAAGAGCTTGCCGACGATCGCCAGAACTTGCAACAGCGATCAGTGCGATCGTGGCAATTTGCTTGCCTTGCGCTGACTCCAGCTCTTTGATTTGATGAACGAGCGTGTATACTTGGTCGTCTGGCATATCTGTGTCAATGACTAAGGCTTGAGGTTGTGTTAGATCGAAAGTCTGTAGCGCCTCGATTGTGGAGGTAGCGATCGCTACTTGTACCCCGTGAGATTCCAGTTCCGATCGCAAAAAACCTCCCATTTCTGGACTAACAATAAGAACGCGCAAGCCTGTCAAATCCCGTAAACCAAACTTAAATTCAGGCAGTTGATTTTTTCCCCATTCACACATTAACTCGATGATCGGGCTGAGAGTTTCACCTAAAGGCGTGATGGAGTATTCTACTCGTCGAGGCATCTCACGATAGGCTTCTCGATCGATCAAACCATCTTTTTCCAACTCCCGCAATTGCTGCGTCAAAATTTTTGCGGAGATTCCAGGAATAAGATGTTTCAGTTCTCCAAAGCTTTTCCTGTGCTGCCTTAGCCACCACAGAATCACACTTTTCCACTTTCCACTAATGCGTTCAATCGTCAGCTCAACTGGACATCCAAATTTCATAGGTAAAACATTTCCATTAGTATCCATTTGGTAACTATAGATGTGACTGTGCTACTCTCGATTCAGCGTTGGGTGAGTGCCCTTCGCGCAAATAATATCGAAGTCTCGTCGCACTGTCCATTCTTTTCAGTGTCTGACCAACTTGTGGATTGTCTGACTATACTCGAAAAAGGAACGATCGCAATGTCTACACCAATTGGATTACCGCCTATCTTTGAAAGCACTCCTATAGAGTTGGTGCCAAGCCAACAAATCGCTGAATTTCCTGCCAATACATTTCTAGAAAGTATTGCGATCGACTCTGACAATACGTTATTTATTGCCAACCATTTTGAAGGAAAGATCGTTCGCATCGGGCAAGATCGAATCCCCGTAACTCATGCCACGATCTCAGGTAAGGCAGCAGGTCTAGCTTTTCTGTCAGAAACAGAACTATTGCTGACAGGTTGGAATCAAGACGGAATTTCCACCATCTTTAAAGTTTCATCTCAAGGTTCAGTAGAAACTTTACTAACAATGCCAGATGCAATCTTCCTGAATGGAATCACGCATTTGACTGGTAGTCGCTATGCGATCGCTGATTCCTATCGAGGTGCGATTTGGGAATTAGATGTAGCCCAAGTCAGCACTCGCATTTGGCTCGAACATCCTTTGTTGGCGCGAACCTCCGCAGAGCAAGAAATTCCCGGAGCTAATGGACTCAAAATCTTTAACAATGTGCTTTATGTATCGAATACCCAAAAGCAGCATATTGTTCGGATTCCGATTCTCGAAGATGCTGAGCCAGGGGAACCAACAATTTTTATCGATCGCGTAAACATTGACGACTTTGCCTTCGATCGCAACGGTAATCTCTACGGCACTACACACATTTATAACAGTGTGGTCAAGATTACACCAGATGGTAAAATAACCACGATCGCCGAAGCAGAACAAGGAATGGCAGGAACTACAGCCTTAGCATTCGGTCGTACTGGGCGCGATCGCACCAGTATTTACGTGGTAAGCAACGGTGGTATGTCATATCCATTGCCATCAGGAATTGAGTCGGCAAAAGTTGTACGTCTAGAAATTGGTGCTGAAGGATTACCGCTAATCTAGTTGGAAGTTTTTTGCATGAATCCATTGAATCAATCTGACGATCCTCCAGTAACTGTTGATATTCTGCAACAAGTCAAGCCTGGTTGTGAGGATGAATTCGATCGAGTTTTGAGCGATATATTAGTCGCTGCTGCGGCATTTGAAGGACATTTGGGAGTGAATATCTTCCGTTCAAGCGATCGCAGCAACCGAGAATATCGCATCGTCTTCAAGTTCGACCATTTGAGTAATTTGACCAGTTGGGAAAATTCTCCAATTCGTCATCGGCTTTTGGAACGAATCAAGCGGCTAACTGTTAATTCCAAGTATCAACGGCTGACGGGGTTAGAGACATGGTTTACCTTGCCAATTCAAGGGGCGATCGTGCCACCGCCCCGTTACAAAATGGTACTCGTTACTTGGCTAGTGATTTTTCCATTGATTAACATCATTCCACCCTTCTTAAATCAATTGCTTTTTCCATTGCCAACTTTGTTACGCAGTGCGATCGGTGCAGCTTTCATGGTTTCGTTAATGACCTACATCATCATGCCACGGGTGACAAAGTTATTTGCTAAGTGGCTCTATCCAAAGTAGAATACTCTTAAGTTCATTCATGAACTAAGGTCACGATGAAACCACTTTGTACGGATTGCCAAAAGTCGATCGAATGTCAAGGCTATCTACGATAGGATGATTGGCAACATTAGAATTTGAGCTGTTGATGACACTCATTATCACACCGATAATTTTGAAGTAAATTCGGGTAAAAAAATGAATCAACCGATATGTGCGATCGCTGGATTTGGAGCAGGAGTGAGCATGGGCGTAGCCAAGGCATTTGCCAAGGAAGGCTACAGTTTGGCACTCATGGCTCGGAATTTGGAAAAACTAGAAGTAAATGCTCAAGAACTCCGTCAGGCAGGCTATACGGTTTATACCTTTGCAGCAGATGCCGGGAATCAAGAATCCTTAATTCAAGCTTTTACTGAGATTCGCAAATTGGCAGATCCAGAAGTATTGATTTATAATGCCGCCGTGATGGCGATGGGTAAGCCTAGCGAACTAACACCTGAGAAGTTAATCGCCGATTTTAATGTGAATGTCATTGGTGCCTTGGTTGCAGCACAGCAGGTGATTCCAGCGATGAAAACAAGTAAGAAAGGCACAATCTTGCTCACAGGTGGAGGTCTAGCATTATATCCAGATGCGGATTTAGTCTCTTTGGCGATCGGCAAATCAGGGCTAAGGAGTTTGACATTTTGTCTAGCTCAAGAATTGAAGGAGTTTGGGATTCATGTAGGTACTGTGACTATCTGTGGCACAGTAGAAGTCGGTACGCATTTCGATCCTGATGCGATCGCTAAATCTTATATTGCGCTACACAATCGATCGTCAGCAGATTCTGAAGTCGAAGTGATTTACAAATAATAATTTCTTCTGACAACCCTCAACTACTTTTCAACTACAAAAGACGATGGATACTACAAGTCCAGGAGAGCTGTTTGATATCAAATCCGGCTGCATCGGAATGATATAGAGTCCAAGGCAGTGCCGTTTCCCTACCGCGATGAATTGTAGGGACACGGCACTGCCTTGGACTCTGTCTTCTCCGTTTATATCATTCCGATGCAAACAGATTTGATATTAGATATTACAAAAAGGCGAAGATTTCATGAGCTTACTTTCAGCAACCATTAAGACTACCGTTACAGCTAGTCAAACAGCGGCTTTTGAGCATATTGTGCCTATTGACCTCACTTCTATATTTAAAGGTTATGGGCTGCTACCATCTGTCACGGGGATTAAGAACCAAGTTGGAAATTGGGACATCGCAGGGCAAACCCGCACTGTACATTTATCAGATAATAGCTCCGTCCAAGAGCTACTGACAAAATATGAGCATCCGCGATACTTTAGCTACACGGTTAGCGGTTTTACTGGGGTGCTGGGGTTTCTTACAACTTCTGCGAATGGCGAGTGGTGGTTTAGTATCAACTCATCAGGTCAGACTACGATCGAGTGGCGTTATACATTCAATGCACGGTCTGTTTTAGCGGTTCCAATCCTTTGGTTGATTACCAATTTACTCTGGCGCAACTATATGAATAATGCGCTGCAACGATCGAAAGCACTGATTGAGTAGAATATGACCTAACCAGCGATCGCATTCGGAATCGATCCAAGTCCTTACATCCAGAGTTTATAAAATGCCAGAAAAACAGCCCTTAACTATCGATTTTACTCAGAAAGATGATGTTATGAAAGTTGTCCCCCGATTGCCGCTGCGATCGAGCGAAAATTTGGGCTGGAATGAAATTCATGTTCAACAACATTGTCAACCCGCTTGGGAATCACCTGAATACGCTCACACTACACATATTGTGGTTGTCGGACTCAGTTCGGATTTGGTTCAGACAGAACGTTGGTTTGATGGACGCAGGCAGCAAGAGCAGATTGGCGGCGGAAATAATATTGCGATCGTCCCGGCAATGGTTCAGCATCGGAGCAGTTGGAATCAAGAAGCCTCCTTTTCCGTGTTATCCCTTGAACCCGATCGCTTGACTAAAATTGCCTATGAATCATTTACAACGGAGCGGATCGAACTCATTCCGCATTATGCAATGCAGGATACATTCATCGATCGCATTGGCAAGTCTCTGACAGCAGAACTTATAGAGGCTCGATTTGGCAGTCAGTTATTGGTAGACTCCTTGAAGATCGCACTTTCAATTCATCTGTTGAGGCATTATTCAGATTGGCACAAACCCTTGCGCGACTACCAGGGAGGGATGCCGAAGTGGAAAATGCAACGAGCGATCGCATATATCCACGATCATTTAGCTGAAAATCTAACTATTGCAGCGATCGCCGATGAATTAGAGATGAGTCAATATTATTTCTCACGGTTATTTAAGCAATCGATCGGTGTATCACCCTATCGATATGTAATGGAGCAAAGAATCGAATCAGCAAAACATTTATTGAAAAAAACTCCACTACCAATTTCGATGATTGCCGATCGGGTTGGTTTTGCCAATCAAAATCAATTGACAATCCAATTTCGGAACTTGACGGGTACAACACCTAGCAACTATCGCAAACACTTTTGATGTCCAGCCTCATAGCAAGATTCTAATAAATGGGGCAAGAATCAATGATTAATCCGGATTTTTTCTGACGCGATCGTGAGTCAGCAGAAATCTTTGCTAGGCTTGACTGCGTACTGAGGTACGGCGGAAGATGAACTTTATCGTTTCACTTCCAAACTAAAACGATTCGGGTTAGCTTAAAGGAGACAAAAATGAGCAGAAAGTTGAATTTAAGTAGATTTGCCATCTCTCTCATAGCCGTTATTAGTTCCCTGAGTCCCTTCTTAGCCGATTTCAATGAAACTCATGTTTTCAATCCACTTTGGCCGCCACACGCCAAATTTCATAACGGACAAACGATGACTTTGGGTCTTATTTGCGGGATTATATCGCTTTATTTTCTATGGTTTCGCAAGGTTTCTACTGACATTGAAAACTTAAAGATGTCTTGCTTATTTGCGGCTCTTTACTGGATGGCAATGGCACCAGCAATTCTCTATCCTGGAACGGCATTCGCTGACCCAGAATATGGTGGTCTTCAATCATTTTCATTAGGGGGTTTCCCAATTACACAAGTTCACATGGATTTTCTATTTTTTATCATTTTGGGAATTTGCTACTACACGGAAAGCAATCGAATGAAAAAATCTTCATGAATTTCGTGAAATTTCATGGAACATACTAAGGTTTTCTCAAAGAGCCGGAAAACTTTGGCTGAGGCTGAACTCTAAAACGCTGCGATCGATTTGAGCAATCGCAAGAATCATCTACTTCAAAGCTCAGTTTCAGACTTTATAGATCGTTCAAACAGAAGGAGAATCTCCATGAATTATGAAAAGTTCGAGATGCTTGACGACCAAAATGCCTGTGCGCTGCTGATTGACCACCAAGCAGGATTAATGTTATTTTGCGGTGATATTGACCCAATTCACCTTCGCAACAACTGCATCGCGCTGGCAAAAGTGCTTAAACTGCATAACATTCCGGTCGTGATGTCCGCTGCCGCGTTCGGACCCGCAGGGCCTCTGGGTCCGTTCCTACCGGAAATACTGGAGCTGTTCCCCGACGTACAGCCCATCTATCGCACCAAAATCAATTCGATGCACGATCCACGTATACGAGAAGCGATCGAAGTCACTGGTCGCAAAAAAGTGATCGCGGCTGGCATCACAGCAGACTTCTGTGTTGGGATTCCCGCAAAGACTCTGGCGGCGGAGGGCTACGATGTTCGACTTGTCATGGACGCTTCGGGGAACTATAGCAATCAGGTGCTGGCAGCCTCAACCGCCAACCTGACTCAATACGGCGTGAAGGTAACCAACTGGCTCAGTGTGGCTTGTGAACTTCAACAGGACTGGGCGATCGAGAAGACGGCACAAGGACTGCTGGAGATCTATCGCGAGCATCTGCCGGAGTGGTCTATGCTACAACTTACGTCGGACACCTGGAAATCCTTGCAGAAGTAGTTTTAGAGGTCGATTCTCCGAAACCGAGAAACACGGTCAATGACCCGCCGCTAATACGCAATCGACTTGGAAAAAGGTCGAGAATCGATAGGAATCGATCGCACCGAGTAGGATGCTCGGTCAGAAGCTGTCTTAGTGCGTCAGAACTTTAGTTAATTCTGAACGCTGCGATCGATTTGAACAATCGCAAGAATCACCTAACTGATTCTAGATATTCCGCAAGAAAGGTCTATCTTTTCATCCCATAACCAAGGTATTTTTTCTAGCCAAACCCGATAGTTTCGTTGCGCCTCGTTTCTTATTCCCTAACAATTTAACTGAGGTATATCAGTATGCATCGAGCAAAACTCGCCAGATGGTTGCTTATCACCGCAGCTATTTCCACCCTGACGATACCCATTGGAGTTGATGCAGTTTTGTTAGCAAACGGTCACATGAACAACCCGGCTTGGTTGCCTCACGCCAAACTCCACTGTGCCATGTCTTTCTTTGCGGCTGCCTCGTTGGGAAGTGCCGCTTTAGCAATTTTAAAAGTGCGTCCCACCAGCGATCGCTTTTCAATGGGTTTGGCTGCATTTCTCGGATCTGCGTTCTGGGTTGGGCTAATTGGCGCGGGGTTTTGGCCTGGAACATCCTATGGTTTCCTCAACGATCCGGTTCTGGGAACCGTTCGTGAGCCTGAATTGGGTGGAATCTCGATTTATCCAAACGTTGTGGCAGCACTGCTCACGATTGCGATCGCAGTCGTTGGTTATTGTTTAACTGGGCAGCAAAAATCAATTGAACGATCTAAGTAAAAGTTTGCACATCAAAAAAGGAAAATGAAATGAAAATTGGCATTATTGGTGCTGGCAACATGGGTGCTGGGCTAGGTAAACTTTGGGCAAAGGCAGGACATGAAGTCGTCTTTTCTTACTCACGAGATCAAAATAAGCTGCTTGAGCTGGCAACAGTGGCAGGGGCGACTGCGAAAGCTGGAACGATTCAAGAGGCAGCAGCACAAGACATTATCTTACTAGCTGTTTGGCTGCCAGCATTGGAAGAGGTCATTCATGCGGCTGGCTCTTTGGATGGAAAAATTGTCATTACTTGTGTGAGTGGAATTCAGCCAGACTTCACGGGGCAGACGATCGGTCTAGCGACTGACTTAAAAATTTCTGTTGCTGAAACCATTCAGAAACTTCTACCAAATGCAAAAGTTGTTGAGGCATTCAATACTACATTTGCTGAAATTATTGCTTCAGACTCAAGACAATTCGGTGCTGATTTTCCTAGCGTTTTTTACTGTGGTGACGACGTTGAAGCAAAACAAATCGCTGCAAGTCTCATTGAAGACTGCGGTTACAAACCAGTTAATGCAGGTAATCTTCTGGTAGCACGCACTTTAGAAACCTTAGCAAGTGCATGGGTGCAGTTTGCTGTTGCGAGTCAGCTATTTCCCAACCTTGGGTTGAAAGCTTTGCAACGTTGAGCAGCAGCATAAACCAATCAAATGCAGCGGACGGTTGAGGGTCAATGATACTGAGTTCGAGTCTCGATCTGTCTGCTGCAAAACGGTTATTATCTTCCTGGTGCGTTCTTCCGAAGATTACGCACGTTCCACAGTGTTTCTAATGTCTCTGACACTAACTTCGCAAAGCTGATGAAGTGTTTCTCATCTTCTTCCGTGAACTCCCCTTCGTACTTATCGGATAGTTGTAGCAATCCCCAGTTCATTCCATCTTGTCCGACAATCGGGGCAGCAAGCCAACCTCGCATCGGTGGATGCTTGCCCGCCTCGTTACCAAAACCTTTCCACTCAGGGTGAGCTTCGAGTTCCGCTTGGGTCATTCGTACAGGTTGATTGTGGCGCAATAACCACCCGTGTGTGCCATATCCAGTTGCAGGTGTATCGTATTTTGCCCACGCTGCATACTTCTCTGAGAGTGAGAAGAACTTCCGAATAGAACTCCAATCTTCTTGCACAATAATGGCGATCGCAGATTGATGAGCGCCAATCAGAACTCGGATCAGTTCAACTGCATTCTTCAAAACTCGATTTGCCGCTTCAATGAATTCCTCGTCGATCGCATCTGGGTTTTGAATGACTGGATTTGGCGTTGCACCTGTAACGATATTTTGGAGGTAAACATTTTGATGAGCTTCTGGCTTTACGTCAGACATCGGTTGATTCCTCCTAAGCGCAAAATATGGTTTCCGAAACTACCAAGGAACAGGCTGACCGAGGTGGAAAAAGCCCCCACTTGCTCCATCATCAGAGAGAGTTGCTAGCTGCACACCTGTTTTCGCACCCTCAGTAATATCCATCATTGCGCCGTCACCGCCTAATTCGATTTTGACCCAACCGGGATGAGCACTGTTGACCTTTACGGGTGTGTTTCGTAACTCGTGCGCCAAATGCACGGTAAAAGAATTGACCGCAGCTTTAGAGGCATCATAAGCAAAGGGTTTGGAGTCATAAATGAACGAACTTGGATCGGCGTGAAGGGTCAACGATCCTTCGATACTTGCCATATTGACAATCCGTCCACTTTGGCTCTTTAGAATCAAGGGCAACATGGCTTGAGTCACTTCAACCGGCTCTTCTGGCTTTTTGGTGAAAAGTGTATAATGAGATACTACTAATTGATTTCTACCGTATGGATCTTCATCTTGACAGACTGCTTAATCTACCCG